>JAUJME010000440.1 GCA_030447005.1 Solirubrobacteraceae bacterium
GCGATCGACGACCAGTACATGAGCACGCGGATCCGGTCGACCCCGAAGGCCTTGATCTGGTCGAGCGTGCGGTCGCGGTCGGCGTCCGACAGCAGCTCGCGCGGCGCCTCGAAGGTCATGACCTGCTTGGAGGACGCCGAGGCGCCCGCGGGCGCGATCGCCAGCGGCGCGAACAGGGCGAGCAGGAGCAGCAGCGACTTGGGGAGTCGGAACACGGAGAACGACCTCGGGAGGGGATGGGACCGGCGCTCGAGAGCCGCGTGCGGCGGGCTCCGAGAGCAATAACCCTGAAAGGGGCGGCAGGTTGCGGGTTAAGTCTAGGATCCGCCGTCGCGTGAGCGCCATCGTCGACACCCCCGAGCAGGCCGCGGGGCTCGATCTCGAGCCGCTGCTCGTCCGCCGCCCGCTCGAGGCGTTCCTCGACGCCCACGGCCTGGGCGGCGGCGAGCTGACCGCCGAGCCGGTCGGCGAGGGGCACTCGAACGTCACCTACGTCATCCGCCGCGGCGGCGAGGAGTGGGTGCTGCGCCGGCCGCCGCGCGGCCCGCTCCCGCCCTCGGCGCACGACGTGCTGCGCGAGGCGCTCCTGCTGAGCTCCGTGCAGGAGGCCGACGTCCGCACCCCGCGGGTCCTGGCCACCTGCCAGGACCCCGCGGTGATCGGCGCGCCGTTCTACGTGATGGAGAAGGTCGACGGCGACGTGATCACCACCGCCGTCCCGCCCGCGCTCGACGACGAGGCCGAGCACCACCGAGCGGGCGAGGAGCTCATCGACGCGCTCGTGGAGATCCACGCGGTCGACTGGCGCGCCTGCGGCCTGGAGGGCTACGGCAAGCCGACGGGCTACCTCGACCGCCAGCTGCGGCGCTTCGGCGGGCTGTGGGAGCACAACAAGACCCGCGACCTGCCGACGCTCGACCGGGTCACCGCCTGGCTGGCCGAGCACAAGCCCGAGTCCGGCGCGGCGACGATCGTCCACGGCGACTACCGGCTCGGCAATGTGATGTTCGCCCCGGGAGCGCCGGCGCGGCTGGTCTCCATCTTCGACTGGGAGCTCGCGACGATCGGCGACCCGCTCGCCGACCTCGGCTACCTGGCCGCCACCTACGCCCAGCCGGGCGACCCCGAGAACACGATCTTCTCGCTCGGCACGGTGACCCGCGGCCCGGGCTGGCCCAGCCGCGAGGAGCTCATCGCCCGCTACGAGGAGCGCTCCGGGCGCTCGATGTCCGACGTCCCCTGGTACACGACGCTCGCGCTGTGGAAGTCGGCGGTCTTCCTCGAGGGCTCCTACAAGCGCCGGCTGGCCGGGACGACCGAGGACGCCTTCTTCGACCTGCTCGAGCGCGGGGTGCCGGAGATCGCCGAGCGGGCTTGGGCTAACGTCGCCCAGAGGCGGAGCTTGCGACGCCGGCCGGGCGAAACATGACTCCTAAGGGCCTGCTGGTGGACTTCGGCGGCGTCCTGACCACGGACGTCTTCGTCGCGTTCCAGGAGTTCTGCACGGCCGAGGGGCTGCCGCCCGACACGGTTCGCGACCGCTTCATGCAGGACCCCGCGGCGCGCGGGCTGCTCGCCGACCTCGAGACGGGCAGGCTCACCGAGGCGGAGTTCGAGCGGCCGTTCGCCGAGGTGCTCGGCGTCTCGCCCGACGGCCTCGTCGACCGGCTCTTCGGCGGGATGCACCCCGACACGGAGATGATCGAGGCGGTCCGGGCCGCCAAGCGGGCGGGCGTGCGCACCGGGCTGCTGTCGAACTCCTGGGGCCCCGACCGCTACGACCGCTCGGCGTTCCCCGCGCTCTTCGACGCCGACGTGATCTCCGGCGAGGTCGGGATGCGCAAGCCCGATCCCGGCATCTACGAGCTCGCCGCCGAGCGGATGGGACTGCCGGCGAGCGAGATCGTCTTCGTCGACGACCTGCCGGGCAACCTCAAGCCGGCCCGCGCGCTCGGGATGGCCACCGTGCGCCACCGGGGCGCGGCCACGACCATCCCGGAGCTCGAGGCGCTCCTCGGCGTCCGCCTGCGCGGCGCCGCGCCCGCCGACGCCTAGCGGATCTTCTTCGCGCGGCGCGAGGCGACGCGCTGCTGAACCTGCGCGA
>JAUJME010000441.1 GCA_030447005.1 Solirubrobacteraceae bacterium
GGGATCTCGAAGCCGACGTAGCGGGCCGGCGTGTCGACCTGGCGGCGGTCGGGCTTGGTGAGCAGGGCGCAGACCTCGAGCGAGGCCGGGCCGCGCGCCTTGAGGTTGCGCAGCAGGTAGTTGAGGGTGAGGCCGGAGTCCACGATGTCCTCGACGATGAGGACGTGGCGGCCCTCGATGGCCGCGTCGAGGTCCTTGAGGATCCGCACGACACCCGAGGACTCCGTCGCCGACCCGTAGGAGGCGACCGCCATGAAGTCGACCTCGCAGGGGACGTCGATCCGCCGCATGAGGTCGGAGAGGAAGAACACGGCGCCCTTGAGGACGCCGATCAGCAGCAGCTCCTTGCCCTCGTAGTCCGCCGAGATCTGGCGGCCCAGCTCGGCGACGCGGTGCTGGAGCTCGTCGGGCTGGACGAGGATCTCGGCGATCAGCGGGTCGCGCGGCGGCATGGGCGGGGCATCCTACGGACGCCACGCGAGGCGCACGCGCTCGCGCGTCGCGGGGGTGAGGCGGAAGCGCTCGCCGGTCGCCACGCCCGGGATCCACGCGATCTCCGAGCCCGCCACCACCACGGGCAGCGCCCTGCGGCGCTCGCGCGGGACGCGGCGGTCCGTGAACAGGTCCTGCAGCGACTTCGAGCCGCCGCCGAGGCCGAGCGGGCGCATCCGGTCCCCGGCGCGCCAGGCTCGGACCTCGAGCCGTCCGCCGAGGGCGGCGGCGTCGAGCGTGCCGTCGCCCGGCGGCAGCCCGGCGCCGAGCTCGCAGGTCAGCTCGCCGGCGCCGAAGCGCGCGCGGCCGGGGACGGGGAGCACGGCGGGGGCGGGCGGTGCCGGCAGGTCGCTCGCGGGCGCGATCCGCACGCGCCCGTACTCGACGTGCGCCCGCAGCCCGCCGCCCAGGTCCAGCGCGGCGCTGCCGCCGTTCGGCGCGAGGGAGAGCACCTCGTCGGCGCGGGTGCCGACCGCGGGCGCCGAGCCGCCGGCCGCCCGGTCGGCCAGCGCCTGGAACGCGAGCCGCCGCAGCGCGGGCGGCAGCGCAGCGAGCGCCGCGACCTCGCCGCCGGCCGCGGCGAGGGCGTCGCCGACCACCGCGTCGAGCACCTCGGCCTCGTCGCGGAGCGCGTCGACGGTCCGCAGGAGGTTTGCCTCCGCGGCGGGATGGATCTCCCGCAGCCCCTCGGCGAGCCCGCCGCGGATGCGATTGCGGGCGAAGCGTGGAGAGTCGTTCGTGGGATCCTCGCGCCAGGGGAGCCCGCGCTCGGCGTCGTAGGCGGCGGTCTCCTCGCGCGAGACCCCGAGCAGGGGGCGGATGACGCGGCCGTCGTCGGGCCGCATCCCGAGCAGCGCCCGGCGCCCCGGCGAGGCGGCGAGCCGGTAGAGGACGGTCTCGACCTGGTCCGTCGCGGTATGGCCCGTCGCCACGCGCGCGCCGCGCGGCCGCGCGAGTGCCTCCGCGGCCGCGTACCGGGCCTCCCGCGCCCAGGCCTGGAGGTTGCCCGCACCCTCCGGGCGCCGCGGGCGCTCGACGGAGAGGCCGACCCCGAGACGCTCGCACAGCTCCGCGCAGAGCGCCTCGTCGCCCGCCGCCGACTCCCGCAGGCCGTAGTCGACGTGGACGGCATGGACGGCCTCCGGGCCCGCCAGGCGCACGGCGAGGTCGAGCAGGCAGACCGAGTCGCGGCCGCCGGAGAGCAGCACCACCACCGGCCGGCCGGCCGCGAGCAGCCCCGTGGCGCGCACGCGGGCCTCGACGCTCATCCGTCTCATTCCCCCCGCACGCAGGCCAGGAAGAGCTCCGTCGGCCCGGTGAAGCCCTTGAGCTTGACCTCGCCGACGCGCTCGAACTCGAGGTGGCGCCCCGCCGCCTCGACCACCGGCCGCGTGACGAGCACCTCCCCGCCGGCGGCGCGCGCGCCGACGCGCGCGGCGAGGTTGACCTCGCGCCCGTAGTAGTCGCCGTCGCGGTAGAGGACGGACCCGTGGTGGAGCCCGATGCGCGGGAGCGGGCGCTCGGACTGCAGCTGCTGGAAGCCGACCGCCCAGTCGCACAGGGCGGCCGGGTCCGAGCCGACCACCATGACCTCGTCGCCGATCGTCTTGAT
>JAUJME010000442.1 GCA_030447005.1 Solirubrobacteraceae bacterium
TCGAGGTCATCCACGGCGACACGGGCACGGGGCCCCAGGGCCTCGGGACCTACGGCTCGCGCTCGCTGTCGGTGGGCGGGGAGTCGGTCGTGCGGGCGACGGACAAGGTGATCGACAAGATCCGCAGGATCGTCGCCCACGAGCTCGAGGCCGCGCCGGAGGACGTCGAGCTCCAGGACGGCCGCTTCGCGATCAAGGGCTCGCCCGACAAGGGGATGACGCTCGCCGAGGCCTCAGGCGCCGCCTACATCCCCGAGAACCTGCCGGAGGGGATGGAGCCGGGCCTGGAGGAGACGGCGTTCTACGACCCGTCGAACTTCGTGTTCCCCTTCGGGGCGCACGCCTGCATCGTCGAGGTCGACGCCGAGACCGGGAAGGTCGACGTCGTCCGCTACGTCGCGGTCGACGACTGCGGGCCGGCGATCAACCCGATGCTCATCGACGGCCAGGTCCACGGCGGCATCGCCCACGCGATCGGCCAGGCGCTCTACGAGCGCATCCACTACGACGACGACGGCCAGCTCGTGACGGGGACGTTCGTCGACTACGCGCTGCCGAGCGCCGCCGACCTGCCCGCGTTCGAGACCGACCGGACCGAGACGCCGTCGACGACCACCTCGCTCGGGGTCAAGGGCATCGGCGAGGCGGGGACGATCGCGGCGACGCCCGCGGTGGTCAACGCGGTCATCGACGCGCTCAAGCCGCTCGGGGTGACCTATCTCCAGATGCCGCTGACGCCCATGCGCGTCTGGGGCGAGATCCAGAAGGCCCAGGGAGGTGCGGCGTGATCCCCGTCGAGTTCGAGTACACGGCGCCTGAGACGCTCGACCAGGCGATGGGCGCGCTGCGCGAGGGCGGCGAGGACGCGAAGGTCCTCGCCGGCGGGCACTCGCTGATCCCGCTGATGAAGCTCCGCCTCGCCGCGCCGCAGCTGCTCGTCGACATCCGGCGCGTGCCGGGGCTGAGCGGGATCGGGCGCGAGAACGGCCACTTCCGCGTCGGGGCGATGACGCCCCACGCCGTGGTGGCGCGCGAGGGCGGGCTCGGGCTCGCCGCCAAGGCGGCGGGCACGATCGCCGACCCGCAGGTCCGCCACCGCGGGACGCTCGGCGGCACGCTGGCCCACGGCGACCCGGCGGCCGACATGCCGGCCATCGTGCTGGCGATGGAGGGGGTGATGACCGTCCGCGGGCAGGACGGCGGGAGCCGGGAGGTGGCCGCCGCGGACTTCTTCGAGGACTACCTGACGACCGCGGTGGGCGACGACGAGATCGTCACCGAGATCCGCCTCCCGGCCTTCGACGGCTACGGCCACGCCTACGAGAAGTTCAACCGCCGGGCGGAGGACTGGGCGATGGTCGCGGTCGGCGTGCTGGTGCGCAAGGCGGCCGACGGCAGCTGCGAGGACGTCCGCGTCGGGTTGACCAACATGGGCGGCGTGCCGCTGCGCGCCACGGCGGTCGAGGAGGCGCTGCGCGGGCAGCCGCTCGACGCCGCGACGATCGGCCGGGCGGCCGAGCAGGCCGCCGAGGGCACCTCGCCGCCGGCCGACCTCAACGCGTCGGGCGAGTACAAGCAGCACCTCGCGCGCGTGCTCTGCCGGCGGGCGCTGGAGCGGGCGGCGGCCTGACGTTGGCGGGGCTGGGCACGGTCGCGGACGTCGAGCGGGCCCTGGCCGGCCAGGACTACCTGGCCGACCGGGGCCTCGCCACCGCGGTCTTCCTGGCCGCGTCGCTCGAGACCCCGCTGCTGCTCGAGGGGGAGGCGGGGGTCGGCAAGACGGAGGTCGCCAAGGCGCTCGCCGGGGCGCTGGGGGCGCGGCTGATCCGGTTGCAGTGCCACGAGGGGATCGACCTCCACCACGCGGTCTACGACTGGGACTACGCCCGCCAGCTGCTGGCGATCCGGGCGGCCGAGGCCGGCACGGAGGCGCGCGAGCTCTTCGGCGACGAGTTCCTGCTGCGCCGCCCGCTGCTCGAGGCGCTCGAGAGCGACGCCGCGGCAACCGTCCTGCTCATCGACGAGATCGACCGCGCCGACGACGAGTTCGAGGCCTTCCTGCTCGAGTTCCTCTCCGACTTCCAGGTCTCGATCCCCGAGCT
>JAUJME010000443.1 GCA_030447005.1 Solirubrobacteraceae bacterium
GGAACACGACGAGGTTGCGCCCGCCGGCGGTCACCACCTCCCAGTAGCGGCGGCGGACGGGCGCCGGCGTCCACCAGCGGTCCTCGATCAGCCAGGACTCGCGCACGGCCTCCACGCGCCGACCGGCGACGACCTCCGGCCCCCCGCCCGGCCCCATCCGGACCGCCACGGGCCGCGGCGCGCCGAGGGTGCGCGGCGTGCCCGCGCGGCGGGCGCCGCTCACGGGTCCCACGGCGCGAGCACGAGCCGGCGCTCGGGCACGCGCGAGCCGGGGTCGACCTCGAGCACCCGCAGGGCGGCGTCGGGCCCCGCGACGGCGCGCGCCTGGCGGACCGCCTCGCGCAGCCGCGCCGAGCGCGCCGCCGCCGGCTCGGCCAGCAGCGAGCGCTGGTCGCCCGTCGGCGGGCCGAAGCCCTCGGCGCGCAGGCGCAGCACGTCGGCCGGCGCCGGAAGGGTGGCCAGCCGTGGGACGAGCACGAGACGCATCCGCCGCGGGTCGGCGAGCGCCTCGCGGAAGGTCAGGCGCTCGTGCCAGGTGCCACCCTCCACGAGCTTGGCCGAGACGACGACGGAGCGCAGGGTGCGCCCGCGGCGCTCGCGGCGGGCGAGCAGCCGGTCGACGAGCAGGCCGAGCGCGCGCTCGAGCTGCTCGCCCGAGCCCGACTCGGGCAGCTCGAGGGACTCCTCGAGGCGCTCGAGCGCGCTGCGCGGGCGCAGCGGGGTGTCGCGCCCGCGCGCGAGGTCGTGCGCCAGCGTCCCCGGCGCGCCGAAGCGGTCGGCCAGCGCGGCGCGCGGCAGCGCGGCCAGCTCCCCCAGCGTGCGGACCCCGAAGCGCTCGAGCGCGAGCGGGAGCATCGCCGTCTCGTCGCGCGCGGCGAGCAGGGAGACCGGCAGCGGCGCGAGGTAGCCGCGCAGCGCCTCGGCGCCCGCGGGCGCGACCTCCGCCCGTCGCGCACGCGCCCGCGAGGCGGCGGCCAGCGCCGCGAAGCGCGACGGCGCGGCGCCGTAGCGCGCGCTCGAGCGCGCGGCCACCGCCCGCCGCGCCGCGGCGAGCACCCCCTCCACCGAGCCGCCGTGCAGCCGGCGCAGGCCACCCGCCGCGAAGTAGGCCTGCCCCGGGCGGTCGGACTCCACCTGCGCGCCGATCCCCTCCAGCCGCTCGACCACCCGGTCCCACGCGTCGGCCACGCCCATCGGGTCGGGGGGGATGAGCCGCAGCTCCGGGCAGCGCGCGAGCGCCTCCCCCAGCCGCAGCCCGGCGCGCACGCCGCACGCCTCCGCCGCCGCCGACGCCTCCCCCACGAACTGCTCGCGCCCCGGGTCGGACGCCAGCGCGGCGGGGCCGGCCGCCAGCGCCTCACGGCCGCCGGCGGCGACCGACAGGGAGAAGCGGGGGACCTGGACGCAGACGATCATATGCGAACAGATGTTCGCATGGTGGGCGGCGGCTGGCTAGCGGCCGGGCGCGGGTGCGCTCGGCGAGCTGACGTCGCCGAAGCCCTACCCCGGCGTCTGCACCCGCAGCGAGAACCGCCCGGACCCGGACCGCCGCACCACCCGTACCGCGAACGCGCGCACCTGGCAGTCCGTCGCCTGCAGCGTGTCGCGGCTGCCGCGCCGCCGCGAGCGGACGGCGACGCGCCCGTCGCTGATCACCTGGAGGTCGAAGTTGGCCCGCCGCGGGCCCTTCAGGGTCAGCTTGAGCCGGCCGTCGAGCGTCGTGGCGACGGGGAAGGTCTTCGAGCGGCGGCGGGCGCTCAGCGTCCCGGAGCGCCGGACCGCGGCGTTGCTCGTCCAGGGCTGGCCGACGTCGCGCGCCACGGCGGCGATCGCCGCGCCGTCGGGGGCGAGGGTCGGGTCGAACTGCCAGCGGTACCGGCCCGGGTAGTGCGCCTGCGCGTAGGCCTCCGCCCAGTTCTCGCCCGGGTTGCGGGCGTAGTTCTCCTCCTGGTCGCCCGGGAAGTAGCGGCGCTGGTTCACGCCCGCGCACACGCCCTCGTGGGTGGCCCACGCCTTCGGGCCCCAGGCGACCGCGGGCCACGGGTCGTTGTCGCGGTTGGCGGCGACGTGGTGGCCGTACTCGTGCGTGATGACGTACTCGA
>JAUJME010000444.1 GCA_030447005.1 Solirubrobacteraceae bacterium
GCCGTGCTCGCGCTCCAGGCGGGCGAACATGTCGCAGAACGCCTGGCGGTGGGGGTGGAGCTCCGCCTCGCGATGGACGCGCTTGATCCCGCGGCGGCCGAACATCATCGAGTCGAAGTGCCCGGCGAAGGAGAGATGGGGGAACCGCGGCCTCCCCGTCGCCGGGTCGAGCGCCAGCGCCTCGAGGTAGTCGTAGTCGAAGTCGCCGTGGCTCATCGACATCGGCTTGCGCCCGGCGTCGATCATCGCCCGCAGCGCCGCCGCGTGGTCGTCGGGGGACAGCAGCGTGACCTCGCCCCCGATGAGCTGGGCGTTCTGGCCCGGGCCGCGGTGCTCGCGCAGCGTCGCCATCTGGGCGGTGATCTCCCGCACGGTGTGCTCGCCGTCGGTCCGGACCCGGTTGGCGTCCTTGGAGTGGTAGCAGGGGGTGCAGGCGAGGTTGCATCGCGGGAACACGCCGTGCGTGCCCTCGCAGCCCGCGGTGCGCCGGCCGAGCATCTGCGACGGCGTCTTGACGTGGGCCGGCAGCTCGTCCCAGCGCTTCGCCAGCGCGGCCGTCAGATCCGGGTGTTCGGGGCGGGTGGCGAGCTCGAGCTCGCGCAGGCGGGCGAGCACGGTCAGTCCCCGATCAGCGAGAAGACGTCGTCGACCTGCTGCCAGCCGACCCGCAGCAGGAACTGGGAGTTGCGCCCGTAGGACTTCGCGCCGAGGATGAAGAACCCCGGCTCGGGGTTCGTCAGCGCGTCGGGCCCGCCCGCCGGCATCGCCAGGCAGTCGCCGCCGCTCGCGGCGAGCAGCGTGGCGGCGAGCTTCATCGGGCCGGCGGTCGCGTAGCACTCGTGGACCTGGAGCTGGCGGTAGAGGCTCGCGTCGCCGACCCCGCCGTTGAGCGCCAGGACGCGGTCGACCTCGACCGCCTCGGACGTCCCGTTGCGCAGGGTCACCGACAGCCGGTCGCCGCGGCGCTCGAGCGCCTCGCAGACGACCCCGCGGCGGAGCGAGACGCTCTCGGCCGCGCCGCCCGCCAGCTCGGCCGCCGCGCGGTTGAGCGCCGCGCGGGCCGGGAGCGGGTCGCCGTCGACGGCGCCCCAGTCGGGGTCGGGCGAGCGGACCGCCCAGATGACCCGCGTGCCGGGCGCCTCGCGGGCGAACTCGGCCAGCGCACGCGCCGCCGTCTGCGCGGAGTGGCCCGCGCCCGTGAGGAGCACCGTTCGCCCTGCCCACCGGGCCGGGTCGGCGGCGAAGTCGGGGAGGTGGTGGTCGATCGAGCCGGCGGCGGCGCGCTCGCCCGGCGCGGGGATACCGCCGTCGCCGAGCGCGTTGGGGTTGCCGTAGGTGCCGGTGGCGTCGATGACGAGGTCGGCGTGCTCGACGGCCTCCTCACCGTCGCGCTCGACGAGCAGCCGGAAGGGGCGGGCGCCGCGCCGGCCCGTGCCGATCTCGTCGGACTTGAGCAGCCTGTCGCGCGAGACGGCGAGCACCCGCGTGCCCAGGGAGAGGTGCGGCGCGACCGCGCCGCTCGCCGCCAGCGGCTCGTACAGCCGCTCGGCGAGCTCGTCGCCCGTGGGCAGGTCCGGGCCGCTCGGCGCGGTCTCCGGGCCCAAGACGGCGCGTGCGCGCTCGGAGACGTTCATGTCCCACGGGGTGAACACCTCGACGTGGCCCCACGCGCGGACGTAGCCGGCGACGCTCGGCGCGGCCTCATAGAGGGTGTAGTCCAACCCGCGCTCCGCCGCGGCCAGGGCGGCTTCGAGTCCTGTCGGGCCGGCGCCCAGGATGGCGATGCGGGTCATGCGGTCGGGCTCCTCAGCCTCGGGGAGATGGGAGCGTATAGATGCGCGGAGTGACATCCGCCGGATCAGGCGCGGCGTATCTTCTCGCGATGCCCCGGCTCGCCGTCTGCGGTGGCGTGTACGCCAACCCCCACGCCCTGCGGGCGTTCGCCGCCGACGCGCGCGCCCGCGGCGCCGACCGGCTGATCTGCCTCGGCGACCTCGGCGGCTTCGGGGCCGAGTGCGACGCCGTCTGGCCGCTCCTGCTCGAGCACGGCGTCGAGTGCATCGCCGGCAACTACGACGTCGCGATCGGCCGCGGCGACAC
>JAUJME010000066.1 GCA_030447005.1 Solirubrobacteraceae bacterium
GCGATCGCCAAGCTCTACGAGCTCGACGCCGACGGCGACTTCGACCTGCTCGTCCTCGACACCCCGCCCTCGCGCAACGCGCTCGACTTCCTCGACGCCCCCGACCGCCTGACGGGCTTCTTCCAGGGCCGGGCGATCCGCATGTTCCTGCGCCCGGCCGGCTTCAGCGGCAAGCTGCTCGGCCGCGGGACCGGCGTGGTCTTCTCGCTGCTCCAGCGGGTCACCGGCGTCGACCTGCTCCACGACCTCTCGGTCTTCTTCCGCTCGCTGGGCGGGATGATCGACGGCTTCACGGAGCGCGCCGCGCGGGTCAAGGCGCTGCTCAACGATCCCGAGACGACCTTCCTGCTCGTCACCTCGCCCGAGCGCGAGCCGGTGCAGGAGACGATCTTCTTCCACCGCAAGCTGCGCGACGCGCGGATGCCCTTCGGCGGCCTGGTCGTCAACCGGCTGCGCGAGGCGGCCGCGATGGACGGCTCAGAGCCGCCCGGGCTCGCCGACGCGGTCGGGGAGGGGCTCGCCGTCCGCGTCCTGCGCTCGGCGCGCGAGCACGCGGGGCTCGCGGCCCGCGACGCCCTCAACGTCGAGCGGCTGCGGCGGGAGCTCGGCGACCCGCCGACCGTCCTCGTCCCCCAGTTCGACGAGGACGTCCACGACGTCGAGGGCCTCGCCAAGGTGCTCGACCACCTGTTCGCCGAGGGCGCGGCGACCTACGCCTAGGGCCCGTCGGCCGCGCACGCCTTCAGCCCGTAGGCGGCGGCGTCGCGGCGGACGGCGGCGGTCGGGTCGGCACCCGGCTCGCCGGGCTGGTCGGCCGGCAGCGCGGCGAGCGCCTCGATCGCCCGCTCGAGCTCGTCGTAGAGCGCGGCGACGCGGCCCTCGTCGCCGGGCGGCGGCGGGATGGCGCGCAGCTCGCGCAGGCCGTCGCGCAGGATTGCCTCGGCCCGCCGCTCGTACTGGGCCTGGTCGCGCTCGAACGCCTCGACGCTCGGGTCGCCGGGCCGGGCGCCCGGCTCGGGGAGGGCGGGCTCGGGCAGGGCGTTCGTGCGCTCCCCCATCCGCTCGCAGACGCCGTCGGCGCGCGCGACGTAGGCGGCCTTGGCGGAGGGCGCCTGCTCCCCGTCGCCGCCGCAGCCGCCGACGGCGACGGCGACGGCGACGGCGGCGATGACCGCGCGGGTGGGGCGGCGGAGCACGCGCGGAGCGTACCCGCGGCTCATCCGAACACCACGACGCCGGAGTAGAAGCGCCGCGCCCAGGTCATGCACCGGCCGCGCAGCAGGAAGGAGCGCGTCCGGCAGTGCGCGGCCATGTCGTCGTAGAACTGCCGGTCGACCCGCGCCTTCTCCGCCTCGAAGCGCCCCAGGTCCTTGTAGTTGCGGTAGCCGAAGTCGTGGCGCAGGCAGGCGTTCGTGAAGTCGAAGGAGATCCCGGTGGAGCCGACGACGGGCGCCGAGCACCCGTCCGTCGAGAAGTCGAGCCGGCCGTCGCGGTCGGGCGAGTTGCGATAGGCGATGAACTCGTCGAGCGGCGCGCGCGTGTAGCGGTCCGTCAGCTCCCCGGGTGAGAGCTCGGGCTTGGCGCCGGCGTCCTCGCACGCCTCGAGTGAGACGATCCGGCAGATCGCGTCGCGGACGCCGCCGGCGATCGCCTCGCCCGGGGAGGAGGCCGCGAGCGCCGCGACGAGCGCGGCGACGACGAGCAGCACGCCGAGGTACTCGGCGGCCGTCTGGCCCGTCGCTGAGCGCAGCTCCCGCACGCTGCGCACCCTGCTCCGCGCCGCCGCGCCCCACAAGGGGCGCGAGGCTCATCGTGGGCGTGGGCCCGGCCCGGGCCCCCTGGGTCAGCCGAGCGCCGGCAGCTCGGCGGTCGACGGTCCGTCCTGCGGCTCGGGCGCCGCGGCGGCCGCGTCGATCAGCCGGTCGGCCACCGCGCGCAGGTCTCCGTCGAGGTGGCCGCAGAGGACGTCGCGCAGCACGGCGCGGACCTGGCCGCCGAGCTCGGCGACGAGCGCCTCGATCTCGGGCTCGGGGCGCACGAGGCCCGCGACGGAGGCGCGCTCGAGCGCGACGGCGTCGCGCAGTCGCGCGGCGAGGGCGTCGCGCCGCTCGGGCGGCGCGCAGATCGCCGACAGCCGCTCGACGACGCCCTCGTTGCCGGGGGCGCCCGGGTCGGCGAGCAGGGCGCGGGCGGCGAGCAGCCAGTCCGTCAGGCCGTCGAGCGCGGTCGGGCGCTCGCAGCCGAGCTCGAAGCGCCGCAGCGCCCAGGCCAGCTCCCCGGCACGCGGCGTGCGGCGGGAGACCAGGCTGCAGAACGCGCGCAGCGCGTCCTCCTCCTCGGCGGCGAGCAGGCAGTCGCCCGCGTTGCGCCGCACCCCGCCGGCCAGCGGGACGTGCATCCACGGGCCGCCGTCCGTCCGCGCCCAGGCGGTCGGGCCGACGGAGGGCTCGGCGTCGTCCCACAGCCGCAGCGCGCTCTGGAGGCGGCGCAGGCGGCGGCCCGCCGCCTCGAGGCCTCCCGGCTCGTCGGGGCCCGTCTCGATCGCCAGCGCGGCGATGGTCGCGAACGGGTCGGCGCGCAGCTCCGGCGGGCCCTCCTCCAGCGCGCCGGCGGAGACGAGCGTGAGCCCGTCGCCGAGCGGCACCTCGTCGGAGTCGATCACGAGGCCCTCGACCGGGGCGAGCACGATGGTCAGGGCGCAGCCGTCGTAGACCGCCGCCTCGAGCTCGGAGTAGGCGGCGGCGAAGCGCGCGGGCTCGAAGACGAAGTCGGTAGCGTCCGCCCACACCGCGCCGAGGAAGGCGCCGGCGGCGGCCTCCGCGACCGCGCGCCGCTCGCCCGCCGGCGGGCGCTCGCCGCGCGCCTCGAGGTAGGCCTCGAGGCCGGGCAGCGCCGCGAGCCCCTGCACCGCGCCGGGGTAGGACGGCAGCCGGGCCAGCACCCCGGCGCGCCCGGCGATGAACGCGGTGGTCTGCGGGCGGTAGCAGTAGAGGGGCGCGGAGGCGCGGCCCTCCTCGATGAGCTCGAAGGGGATCTCGGCGCCGTCGGCGACCTCGGCGGCGAGCTGCCAGGCCGCCTCCTCGACGAACATCGCCAGTGCGTCGTGCAGGGCGCGGTTGTGCATGGGCCGCCGGTTCGTCGCGCCGGCGCGCCCTCCTGCCGCCGGGCGGCGGCTTGCAGCTCGCGAGCCGCCCGCGCCGCTAGGCCAGCGCGGCGGGCTCGAGGACCCGGAGCTCCGGGTCGCCGGCCGGGGCGCAGCTGCCGCCGGCGTCGAGCCACTCCGTGCCGTAGGCGCGCATCGACTCGACGATGGGGATGAGCGCGCGGCCCTTCTCCGTCAGCGCGTACTCGACGCGCGGCGGGACCTCGGGGAAGGTGCGCCGCTCGACGATCCCCTCCTCCTCGAGCGCGCGGAGGCGCAGCGAGAGGGTGCGCGGGGAGATCCCCTCCAGCGAGCGCTCGAGCTCGCAGAAGCGGGCCCGGCCCTCCGCGAGATCGCGGATCACCAGGAGCGTCCACTTCCCGCAGACGACGTCGGCGGTCCTGCAGACTGGGCAGTCGGAGTTCGGCATGTCGCTTTACTGCAGGATAGCGCAATGCTTTACGAACTGAAGTGGTGTCGGGGCGCCCGCCGCGGCGCTAGCCGAGCGCCACCGCGACCTCCCGCTCCTCCAGGCCGCGGACCACCCCGAGGGTCACCGTGCCGCTCCCCGCGGCGGCCTCGAGTGCGTCGAACAGGGCGTCGACAGTGGTCAGCGGCGCGCCGCCCGCGCTGACGAGCAGGTCGCCGCGCTCGATCCCCGCCGCGGCGGCGGGTGACCCGTCCTCGACCCCGCGCACGAGCAGCCCCTCGCGCTCGGGCAGCCCGACCGCGGCGCGCAGCTTGCGCGCGGCGCGCGGCGGCGCGAGCGCGACCCCGAGGCGCGGGCGCTCGGCGGCCTGCCCGCGCGCCAGCGCGTCGACGCGCCGGTGCAGGGCGGCGTCGGCTGGGAGCGCGAGGATCAGCCCGCCCTCCAGGCGGATCGCGTTGAGCCCGAGCAGCCGGCCGTCGAGGTCGACGAGCGGACCGCCCGAGGCTCCGCGCGGCAGCGGCGCGGAGTGCTCGACCGAGCCGCGGATCCGGCGCCCGCCGGGGCCGCGGAACGAGCGGTTGGTCGCCGAGACGAAGCCCGCCGTGGCCCGCAGCCCCCGGCCGCCCGGATCGGCGAGCGCGATGACCGGCGTGCCGATGACCACGCCCGCCACCGCCTCGGGATCCCACGCGACGGGCTCGGCGCCCGCCGTGTCGGCGCGGATGACCGCCACGTCGAGGTCGGCGTCCACGCCGGCCACCCGGCCGAGCACCGACTCCTCCGCCCCGCCGACGCGCACGGCGACCTCGTCACCGCGCAGCACGTGGGCGCTCGTGAGCACGAGGTCGGGCCCGATCACGACCCCCGAGCCGCGGCCCCAGCCGCGGCCGAGGCCCACCACCGCGGGCCCGACGCGCTCGGCCGCGCCGCCCACCGCCCGTCCGATCTCCTGCAGGACCTCCGACACCTCGCAGCCTCCGCCTCAGTCACTTGCTGATTGCAAGTGACTACCGTACCACTGCCCCGGACTAGAGTCAGCGGCGATGCGCCACCGCCGGCCCGCCCGCGCCCCCGCCTCCCCGCTCGCCGACGCGCTGGCCCGCGTCGGCGACCGCTGGCTCCTGCTCGTCGTCGCCGCGCTGCTCGACGGGCCCAAGCGCTTCAACGAGCTCCAGGAGGACCTCCACGGCATCGCGCCCAACGTCCTCTCCGGGCGGCTCAAGGCACTCACCGAGCAGGCGCTCGTCGTGGCCGTCCCCTACTCCGAGCGCCCGCCGCGCTTCGTCTACGAGCTCACGGAGTCCGGCCGCGAGCTGGCCGGCGCCCTGCGGCTGCTCGCCGACTGGGGTGCGCGCTGCGCCGACGCCGCCGAGCCGCTGCGCCACACCGCCTGCGGCACCGCGCTGCAGGCGCGCTGGTGGTGCCACACCTGCGAGACGCCGGTCGACGACGCCGACGGCGACGACGTCGTCTACGCCTGAGCGATCGCGTCGAGGACGCGGCGCAGCTCCTCGAGGCACTCGCGCAGCGTCGCGCGCTGATCCTCGGAGCGGGCGATGTGCGTCGCCATCTCGCAGAGCGCGCCGAAGATCAGCGTGGCGAGCGGGTCGACCGGCCGCGACGGGATCCGGTCGGCCTCGATCGCCCGCCGCAGCGCGTCGCGGGTCATCGCGAAGGCGTCGGCCTCGATCTCGCGCAGGGTCTCCGGCCCGAGGGCGCCCGAGGCGTCGAGCAGGGTGATCCGCTGGACCCCGGGGTCCAGCGAGGCCTCGAGGAAGGCGGCGCAGCCGGCGGCGAAGGCCTCCCACGGATCGGATTCGCGGCGGTAGGCGCGCGCCTCGGCCTCGGCGAGGCGGCGCTGCTCGGCCACGTAGACGCCGCGGAAGACCTCGCGCTTGTTGGCGAAGTGGTGGTAGACCGCCCCCTTGCTCACACCGGCGGCCGCGGCGATCGCGTCGAGCGAGGTCCCGGCGTAGCCGTCGCGCGCGAACAGGCCGCGGGCGGCGAGCAGCAGCTCGCCGACGGTGGCGTCGGAGCGCTCGCGCTGGGTGCGGCGTGTGAGGGAGGCCACGCAGCGAGTCTAGGCCCTGTCCTTACCGACTGTCGGTATGTAGGCTCCGCGCTGGACGCACGCCGGTTCCACCACCCGAGAGGAGCTTCCAGATGGCGCAGACGGTCACGGAGGTCGTGCAGGGCGAGGGCTACGCGGTCGGCCACCTCGACGCGCTGGGCAGCGGCCCCGGCTTCCGCAAGATCCGCCAGCGGCTCGGGGTGACCGCCTTCGGCGTCAACGGGCTCGTCATCCCACCGGGCTACGCCGCGCCGCCCCACTACCACGACCGCCAGGAGGAGCTCTACTTCGTCCACTCCGGGACGCTCGAGCTCCGCTTCGCCGACGACACCGTCCAGCGCCTCGGGCCCGGCGGCCTCGCGCGCGTCGACGCCGCGACGGTCCGCGTCATCGCCAATGGTGGTGACGCGGACGCCGTCGTCGTGGTGGTCGGTGGCGAGGGCGGCTATGTCGGGCGCGACGGCCGCACGGTGGACGGGGCGTCGACCTAGCCGTTGAGCAGGTTGCCGAGCCCGCCGCCGCCCGAGGGGGTGGCGGGCACGGTGATCCGCCCCTCCGACGGCTGCACGAGCACCCAGCCCTGGCCGGAGAAGCCCATCTGGATCGTCTCCCCCGAGCCCCGCCCGATCAGGTCCTTCATCTTGAAGTCGGTCTTGATCGACGTCTGGACGCCGGAGGACCAGGTGATCGCCGCCTGGGCGTCGGCGAAGGTCGGGGCGGCGCCGACGTCGAGCAGCACGGGCGGTCCGTCGGAGAGGATCGCCACCCAGCCCGTCCCCTGCAGCGACATGTTGAACAGGCCGCCGGCCATCATCGCCCCGCCGCCGCCCTGCACGCGCTTGATGTCCCAGTCGATGCCCGCGTCGAACGCCAGGACGTTGGGCCCGTTGACCGTGATGAGGTCGTTCTCGAGGTAGATCAGGTGGATGTCCTGCGCCTGGTCGGCCAGGAACACCTCCCCGCTGCCGGTCATCTTCATGAGCTGGGTGCCCTCGCCGGTGACCGCCTTCTTGATCAGCCGCCCCATGCCGCCCGAGCCGGCGTGCTCGAAGGTGACGTTGCCCTGGTAGGCCACCATCGACCCCAGCTTGGACTGGATGGTGACCTGGTTGAGCGAGACCTTCAGCAGCTTGGAGTTCTGCAGCGCGAAGGCGTCGGAGGAGGCGGTCTCGTTGAACTGCGCGAGGGTCGTCTGCATGCCGGACAGCCTCGCGCAGCCGCCCGTCTCAGGTCAAGCGAAGCGGGCTAGAAGCCGGGCGGCGGCGCCGACGACGGCGCGCGGCTCGGCGCGACGGCGGGCGGCGGAGGCGTGAGCGGGCGCGCGGGCGGCGCGGCGGGCGCGGGCGGGGCGCTCGGCGCCGGCGGCGCGAGATCGACGGTGACCCGGGGCGGCACCGGCTCGGCCTGTGTGCGCTCCGGCGGGTCGGCGATCAGCGAGCCGTCGCGCGACTCGGCGGCGACCATCAGCTTGAAGTCGTGCGGCGCGGAGGCGACGCGCATCGCCTCGTCGAGCGAGATCCGGCCGGCGCGCAGGTGCTTGAGCAGCGCCTGGTCGAAGGTCTGCATCCCGTAGTACTCGCCGTCGGCGATGACCTCGGGGAGCTGGCCCGTCTGCTTGGGGTCGAGGATCATGTCGTGGACCCGGCCCGTCTTGACCATGATCTCGCAGCTCGCGACGCGGCCGTTGCCGTCCGGCGTCTTGACCAGGCGCTGGGAGATGATCCCCTGCAGCGTGCCGGCGATCATCGCGCGGGCCTGCTGGTGCTGGTGGGGCGGGAAGAAGTCGATGATGCGGTTGATCGTCTCCGGCGCGTCGACCGTGTGGAGGGTCGAGAGCACGAGGTGACCCGTCTCCGCCGCGCTCAGCGCGGTCTGCACCGTCTCCTCGTCGCGCATCTCGCCGACGAGGATGACGTCGGGGTCCTGGCGCAGGACGCGGCGCAGCGCGCGCTTGAAGGAGGCGGTGTCCATCCCGACCTCGCGCTGGTTGATGATCGAGTTGCCGTCGCGGTGCAGGAACTCGATCGGGTCCTCGATCGTGACGATGTGCTTGCGCATCGTCTTGTTGATGTGGTCGATGATCGCGGCGAGCGTCGTCGACTTGCCCGAGCCGGTCGTGCCGGTGAGCAGGATGATCCCGCGCTCCTTCTCGGCCAGCGTCTTGAGGACGGGCGGCAGGTCGAGATCCTCGATCGACTTGATGTTGACCGGGATGGCGCGCATGACCAGCGAGATCGAGCCGCGCTGGTAGAAGGCGTTGACGCGGAAGCGG
>JAUJME010000445.1 GCA_030447005.1 Solirubrobacteraceae bacterium
ACGGCGAACAGCAGCGTGACGTTGACCGAGACGCCGGCCGCCGTGAGCTCCTCGAACGCGGTGACCCCCGCCTCGGTGCCCGGCACCTTGATCAGCACGTTGTCCTTGCCGATCTCGTCGCGCAGGCGCTTGGCCATCTCGACCGAGCCCTGGACGTCGTCGGAGACGTCGGGCGGGAGCTCGAAGGAGACGTAGCCGTCCTGGCCCTCCGTGCGCTCGAAGACCGGGGCGAGGACGTCGCACGCGTCGCGGATGTCGGCCTCGCCGACGCGGAAGAACACCTCGCGCGGGTCCTCCACGCCGGCCGAGACGGCCTGCTGGAAGGCGTCGTCGTAGCGGTCGGTGTCGGCCATGGCCTTCTCGAAGATCGTCGGGTTCGACGTCACCCCGGAGATGCCGTCCTCCTCGACGAGGCGCTGGAGCTCCCCGTCCTCGATGAGCCCGCGGGAGATGTTGTCCAGCCATACGGCCTGACCCTGCGCCTGGATGTCGTGGAGGTGATTGGTGGCCATAGGTGAGCGCTACCCGCTAAGGGGTCAGGGCAGGCGTCCCGTCGACAGCAGCGAGAGCGCCGCGCCGGCGAGCAGGAGCGCCAGGGCGCCGCCCGCGAAGCCGGCGGTGATCTGCGCCCGCTCGGGGACCTTGACGGCGCTCGACCCGAGCCGCTCGTAGACCGTCGCGAGGTCCTTGGCGTCGGGGGCGGCGAAGAAGCGCCCGCCGGAGCGGCGCGCGATCTCGCGCAGCGTCTCGGGGTCGGGCGGCACGGCCTGGCGCAGCGTCCCCGGGCCGTTCTTGCGGCGGACCTCGATCGAGCCCCCGGGCGTGCCGAGCGCGACCGTGTAGACCGGCACGCCCGCGTCGCGGGCGCGCAGCGCGGCCTCGAGCGGGTTGACGCCGGTGGTCTCCTTGCCGTCGGAGAGCAGGACGATCGCCGCCGGCGTGCGGTCGCCGCGGCGCGTGCGCACGGCGCGCAGCGCGGCGTCGATCCCGTCGCCCGTGGCGGTCCCGCCCTTGGGGGTGAGGCGGGCGATGGCGCGGCGCAGCGCCTCGCGGTCGGTCGTCGGGGTCTGCAGCGTCTGCGCCGACGAGGAGAACGACACGGCGCCGACCCGGACCTCGTCGGGCACCTGATCGAGGAACTCGTTCGCCGCGCGGCGCACGGCGGTCATCCGGTCGGGGCGCACGTCGGTGGCCTGCATGGAGCCCGAGGTGTCCGTCGCCAGCACGACGGCGGCGCGCTCGCGCTCCACCCCGATCGTCGCCTCCGGGCGCGCGAGGGCCACCACGAGGGCGCAGAGGGCGAGCGCGTAGAGCAGGGCGGGGCCGTGGCGGCGCGCCCACCCGTGGCGGCGCTTGGGCAGGACGGCGGCCAGCGTGTCGAGCGCCGGGTAGCGGACCGCGTAGCGCCGCCGGCGCCGCTGCCCGTCGACGTACGCGTAGACCGCGAGCGGCGCGAGCGCCAGCGCGAGCAGGAACAGCGGGGCCTGGAAGCTCACGCCGCCAGACTAGGCAGCCGCGGCTAACGCTCGCTAAACGGCGGCGCCCGCCGCCTGGCCCCGGCGCGCGGTGAGGTTCTCCCCGCCGTCGGAGGCGAACAGCTGCATCTTGGAGGTGTCGAGCACGAGCTCGACCTCCTGGCCCTGCGCGGCGCTCGACTCGGCGGAGAGCCGCGCCACGACCTGCGACGCGTCTTCGGCGCCCGGCAGGTCGCTCAGCCCGGCGTCCTCGGCCAGCTCGGCGAGCTCCTGGGACTGGGTTCGCCCCTCGAAGCGGAAGTAGGCGTAGAGCTCGGAGCCCATCGACTCGAGCACGTCGACCTTGGTGCGGAAGCGCAGGCCGGGGCCGTCGCCCGCCACCCGCGCGTCCTCGAAGTGCTCGGGGCGCACGCCGGCGATGACGTCGCGGGTCTTGCCGTCGCCCGCCTCCAGCCGGCGGCGCAGCTCGTCGGGCAGCTCCGCCCGGCCGAACGGCAGGTGGACCGCGCCGCCCTCGATGCGCCCCGGCATGAAGTTCATCGCCGGGGAGCCGATGAAGCCCGCCACGAACAGGTTGCGCGGGTTCTCGTAGAGCTCCTTGGGCGTGTCGACCTGCTGGAGGAT
>JAUJME010000446.1 GCA_030447005.1 Solirubrobacteraceae bacterium
CAGACGATCGACCAGGTCAAGCTCTACGGCTCGAACGCCAAGTGGTACCTCGAGGTCGACGACCACGCCGCCACGCCCGAGCGGGTCCGCTGGATGCGCCAGCTCGCGTGCCGCGCGTACTGGACCGCCCTCGACGGCCGGCCGGGCCCCGTCCACCTCAACTTCGTGCTGCGCGAGCCGCTCGTCCTCGACGCGCCGCTGCCGCAGGAGGACCCCGGGCCGGGCCGCGACGGGGGGCGGCCGTGGGTCACCCGCCCGCGGACGGTGAGCGTGCCCGGCGCGCCGCTGCTCGAGGCGCTCGAGCGCGAGCTGGCCGACCGGCCGCGGGCGCTGCTGGTCGCCGGGCGCAGCGAGCACGACCCGAGGCTCGGGCCGGCGCTGGCCGCGTTCGCCGAGCAGGCGCGGATCCCGCTGCTGGCCGAGCCGCTGTCGGGCGCCCGCCGCGGCCCGGCCGCGGTCGCCCACTACGACGCACTGCTGCGCGACGAGGCCTTCGCCGCCGCCCACGCGCCCGACCTCGTCATCCGGGTCGGCGACCTGCCGACCTCGGGCGCCACCCGGCGCTGGCTCGGGAGCCTGCGCGACGCGCTGCAGATCACCTTCGACCCCGACGCCGCCTGGCAGGACCCGGCGGGCGCGGTGGCGACGATCCTCGGCGCCGACCCGCGCGCGACGCTCGAGATGCTCGCGAGCCGGCTCAAGCGGCGCCGCGACACGAGCTGGCCCGACGCATGGCGCGCCGCCGACCGAGCGGCGGCGGCCGCGATCGCCGACGTCCTCGGCGACGGGCTCAGCGAGCCGCGGGTGGCCGCCGAGCTCGGGGTGCGGCTGCCGGCCGAGGCGACGCTGATGGTGGCCTCCTCCATGCCGGTCCGCGACGTCGAGACGTTCTTCGCAGTGCGGCCCGACCCCCCGCGGGTGCTCTCCAACCGCGGCGCGAACGGGATCGACGGCACGATCGCCACCGCGCTCGGCGTGGCGGCTGCCTCCCCGGGTCCGACCGTGCTGCTGATCGGCGACGTGGCGTTCCTCCACGACCTGGGCGCTCTGCTCGCCGTCCGGCGCCTCGGCGCTCGGCTCACCATCGTGGTGCTCGACAACGACGGCGGCGGGATCTTCCACTTCCTGGCCGTCAGCGGCGAGGGAGCGGCGTTCGAGGAGCACGTCGCCACGCCGCACGGGCTCGACCTCGGGGCCGCGGCACGGGTGTTCGGGTGCCGCTTCGAGGACATCGCCGACGCACCGGCGCTCCGGGACGCACTCGACCGCGCCCTGGGCGCGCCGGAGACGACCGTCCTGCGCGTGAGATCGGGCCGCGACGCCAACGTGGCGCTCCACCGCTCCGTGTGGGACGCGGTACGCCGTCGCCTGTCATAGGGTCAGAGCCGTGACCGCGGTCGCCACAGCCATCGCCGACGATCTCGCCGAGGCGCGCGAGCGGACGCTGTCGCTCGTCGAGCGGCTTGCGGACGCCGACGTCGAGGCCCAGCACGTCGCGTTCCTCAGCCCGCTGGCGTGGGACCTCGCCCACATCGCCGCCTACGAGGAGCTGTGGATCGTGCACCGGCTGGGCGGCGACCCGCTCCTGCATCCCGAGCTCGCGCGGATGTACGACGCGTTCGAGACCCCGCGCCCCGTGCGCGGGACCCTTCCGCTGCTCGACCGCGCCGGCGCCGTCGCGTACCTGGCCGAGGTGCGCGACCGGGCGCTCGCGGTGCTCGACCGCCAGGGCGAGGGCGACGGCAAGCTCGCCGAGCTCGTCCTGCGCCACGAGGCCCAGCACGGCGAGACGATGATCCAGGCCATGGAGCTCACGGGCCTGCCGTGGGCGGCGGGGCGCGCCGCCCGTGAGCCGGGGCCTGCGGCCGGCACGGGGCTCGAGGCGGTCGAGGTCCCGGGCGGCCCGTGCACCGTCGGCGCGCCCGCCACCGGGTTCGCCTTCGACAACGAGCGCCCGTGCCACCGCGTCGAGCTGCCGGCGTTCCGGATCGCCCGCACGCCGATCACCAACGCGACGTTCCTGAACTTCGTGGAGGGCGGCGGCTACGAGCGCCGCGAGTGGTGGTCCGACGAGGGCTGGGCGTGGAAGGAG
>JAUJME010000447.1 GCA_030447005.1 Solirubrobacteraceae bacterium
GTCTGCTCGGCGACGATCACCTTGGAGCCGGCCGAGTCGGTCCCGAGCGCGATGCCGAGGTTGGGTGCGACCTCGAGCACCGCGGCGTAGTGGCCGCTCGCCAGCACGGAGCGCGACGGCGCGCCCGTCTCGATCCCCGCCAGGACGCCGACCAGTGCCGCGACCCCGCGGTCGGCCTCGCCCGTGTCGACGCCGGCGGCGGCGTAGGCGTCGGGCCCGCCGCCGCTCACGCCGTCTCGCCGATCCGGCCGACCTCGCCGACCAGCCCGACGCAGCCGATGCAGCCCACGCACCCGATGCACGCGACGCAGCCGATGCACCCCACACAGGCCGCGCAGCCGACGTTGCCGATCCCGCCGACGATCGCCGCCGAGGCGATCACGCCGGCGCTGACCACCACGCCGGCCGAGCCGATCACGCCCCCGCTGGCCAGCGTCCCCGCGCTGCCGACCACCGCGCCGCTCGACACGGTCGCCCCGCTGCCGACCACGCCGCCGCTGGCCAGGGTGGCCGTCGCGCCCGTGACGGCGGCGCTGTAGGCGGTGTCGGTCGCGGGCTCGCCCATCGGGCGGGGAACGCTACCGGGGCGCGGCGACGCGGTCATGCGCCGGGCGATCGAGCGGGGAGGCCGGCTGCGGTCGCGGCCGCGAGCAGTCTGCGGTCATAGGCGACGAGGACGCCGAGGTCGGCTTCGAGCGACAGCGCGGTGGCGAGGTGCAGCGCGTCGAGCGTCCGGAGCTCCGCCGCAGCGAGCGCTTGCGCCGCTTCGAGCACCGGCGCGTCGAGCGGGACGAGGGTGAAGCCCTCGATCACGCGCGTGACGTGCGAGAGGTCGGCCGATGGATTCGAGCGGAGCGCCGCACGGGTGACCTCCACGCCGGACAGCGAGCTCGTGACCCGAGCGGGCCACGAGCCGAGAAAGGTCCGCAGCTCGGCGGTCTCCGGCTCCTCCAGGACGAGCTTGACGACCGCCGAGGCGTCGAGGTACGCGAGCCCGAACGCCGGGTCAGAGACGCTCAGCGCGATCCTCGTCGAGCTGCCGGCTGAGCGGCCGGCCGCCCGTGGAGGGCGCTGGAGCCGTTTCGAGGACGTCGCGGAGCGCCGGGCTCGCGCTGCGCTCCTGCACGAGGCGGGTCACCGGATCGGTGGCCGGGGACGCCGGCCCGAGCGTGGCGACCGTGCGGCCGCGGGACGTGATCGAGAAGGACTCGCCCCGTTGCACGCGACGGAGGACCGCGCTGAGCTCGCGCCGCAGCTCCCGGACCCCGATCGGGTTCGCCATGTGCGACATTGTAGTCACGTCGCGTCCCGACGCCGCCGGGCGGCGGCGAGGATGGCCGCCGCCGCGAGCGTCCGGTAGGCCGCCCACCAGGCGAGCGGCCGGTCGCGCTCCACCCAGCCCACCAGCCGCACGGAGGCGAGCGTCGAGGCGAAGGAGGCCGCCGCGCCCGCCGCCAGCGTCCCGGCGTCCTCGGCGGGGATGCCGCGGCGCACGAGCCGCACGCTCTTGAGCGCCGTCGCCCCGGCGATCACCGGGAGGGCGACGTGGCGGGAGAGGACGCTGGCGTCCGTGCGCTCAAAGCGCCGCGCGCGGCCGGCGGCGAGCGTCGCGCCGTTGCGCGAGACGCCCGGCACGAGCGCCGCGGCCTGGCCGAGGCCGAGCCACAGCGCGTCGGCGAGGCGGGCCTCCTCGCGGCGGCGGGCCTGCGGCGAGCGGTCGGCGAGCACGAGCGCGAGCGAGCCGATCAGGAGGCCCGCGGCGATGGTCGGCGGCGTGCCGAGCCGCTCCTCGACGGCGCGCTCGAACACCAGCCCGATCACGGCGGGCGGCAGGAAGGAGCCCGCGATCAACTGCGCGCGGCGGGCGTCGAAGCCGCGCACCGCCTCGCCGACCTCCCCGCGCAGCCCGATCAGCAGCGCCGCCGCAGTCCCCGCGTGCAGCGCCACCTCGACCGACTTGCGCAGCTCGGCCGGGGCGGACGTGTAGTCCTCCCAGCGCAGCAGCCACGGCAGCGCCGCGACGTGGCCGGAGGAGGAGATGGGGAGCAGCTCGGCGGGGCCGTGGACCAGCCCGAGGGCGACGACCTCAGC
>JAUJME010000448.1 GCA_030447005.1 Solirubrobacteraceae bacterium
ACCATCGGCTCCAAGAACTTCACGGAGTCGATCATCCTCGCGAACATCTACGGCCAGGCCCTTGCGAAGGCCGGCTTCGGCGTCCGCTACGACCTCGATCTCGGCCTCGAGGGCGTCACCACCAAGGCCCTGCGCTCCGGCCGGATCGACGGCTACCCCGAGTACACCGGAACCGCCCTCACCGTCCTGCTCGGCGTGCCCACCGACAAGGTGCCCAAGGACGAGACCGAGGCCTACGAGGAGGCGCGCCGGCGCTACGCCGAGAAGTACGACTTCGTGGCGCTCCCGCAGACGCCCTTCACGGACTCGAACGCGCTCGGGCTCACCGCCGAGCGGGCGGAGGAACTCGGCAATCCGAAGACGATCTCGGACCTCGCGCGCGCCCACAACGGCCAACTCACCCTCGCGGCGTCGGCGGAGTGCTTCAAACGACCGGACTGCGCACTCGGGCTGGAGCGCGTCTACGGCCTGAAGTTCAAGCGGGAGATCCCCATCGACGTCGAGGACCGCCACGAGGTGATCCTCGAGGGCCGCGCCGACCTCACGATCCCGTTCACCACCGACGGGCAGATCGCCGCCAACGACGAGGTGATCCTCGAGGACGACAAGGACCTCTTCCCGCCCTACAACGTCACCTTCGTGCTCACGCGCGAGGCGGCCGACCGGCTCGGGCCGGGCGCGCGGCGGATCATCACCACGGTCCAGCAGGGTCTGACCACGCCGGTCATGCAGGAGCTCAACTCGCGCGTCGACCTCGACGGCCAGAAGCCCGAGATCGTCGCCCGCCAGTACCTGCAGGCGGAGGGCTTCGTCCGGTAGGCGCCTGCGGGCGTCAGCGCCCGGTCGAGCCGAAGCCGCCGGCCCCGCGGGCGGTCTCGGCGAGCCCCTCGACCTCCTCGACCGCGGGGGCGGCGACGGCCATCACCACGAGCTGGGCGATCCGCTCGCCGGCCTCGAGCTCGGCCGTGGCGGCCTGGTCCGTGTTGAGCAGCAGGACGCCGACCTCGCCGCGGTAGCCCTCGTCGATCAGCCCCGGCGCGTTGACGAGCGCGATCCCGTGGCGACGGGCGAGGCCGCTGCGGGGGACCACCCAGCCGGCGTGGCCGGGCGGCAGCTCGATCGCCAGGCCGGTGCGGGCCAGCGTCCGCTCCCCCGGAGCGAGCCGGATCGGCTCGAGCGCGCAGAGGTCATAGCCGGCGTCGCCGGGGTGGGCGCGGGCCGGCAGGCGGGCGTCCGGGTGCAGCCGGCGGACGCGCAGGCTCACGGCGCCGGCGCGGCGGCGGCGAGCGCGAAGCGCTCGTAGCGCGGCGCCACCACGGCCGGCAGCCGCACGGAGACGCGGGTGCCGCCCGGCGTGTCCTCGCGCTCGAGGTCCCCGGCGAGCTCGTGGAGCTCGTGGAGCACGCCGCCGTCGGAGAACGGGACGAGCAGCTCCGCGTCGACCAGCGTGCGCTCGAAGTCGGCGGCCACGCGGGCGCGCAGGTCGTCGAGCCCCTCGCCGGTGACGGCGGAGACCAGCACGGCGTCCGGGTGGCGGAAGGAGAGCTCGCGGCGGCGCTCGTCGTCGATCGCGTCGGCCTTGTTGAGGACGAGGACGCGGGTCTGCTCCCCGCGCCAATGCCCTCGAGCACGTCGTCGACCGCCCGGACCATCTCGACGAGCTCCTCCTCCGCGGCGCTGGCGTCGACCACGTGCAGGAGCAGGTCGGCGCGCCGGGTCTCCTCGAGCGTCGCGCCGAAGGCGTCGACGAGCTGATGGGGCAGCTTGCGGATGAAGCCGACGGTGTCGGTCACCAGGTACGTGCGGCCCTCGAGCCGCATGGTCCGCGTGCTCGGATCCAGGGTGTGGAAGAGCCGGTCGCGCACGCCGACCGACGCCCCGGTGAGCGCGTTGAGGAGCGTCGACTTGCCGGCGTTCGTGTAGCCGGCCAGCGCGACGTTCGGCAGGTGCGCCCGCTCGCGCTCGGCGCGCATCACCGCGCGGGTCGACTTGACCTGCTCGAGCTTGCGCCGCAGCGCGGAGATGCGGTCGCGGGCGAGGCGGCGGTCCGTCTCGATCTGCGACTCGCC
>JAUJME010000449.1 GCA_030447005.1 Solirubrobacteraceae bacterium
GCCGGGTATCTCCAGGGGCGCGCCGGGTCCCAGTCCCCCGCCGTCCCCGCCCCCCTCCCGGGGGCGCTCCCACGCCCGGGGGCGGGCGGGGCCCCCCGCGCGGTCTGCGCCCCGGGCGCCCCCGGGGGCGGGGGGGCCGCCGCCCCCCCCGCCGCCCCCCCGGCGGCCTGGCCGGTGGGCGCGGCCCCCGCCGGCCACGCCCGAGCCCTCCCCCGTCCCCTCGCCAGCGCCCGACGACGCGGGCACTGTCCCCGAGGCGCGCGCCACGGACGACTCGTGCCCGCCCGGGCACGTGCCGGAGGACGGCTTCAGCGACGTCCCGGCCGGGAGCCCGCACGAGGCCAGCGTCGACTGCGTCGTCTGGTGGGACGTGGCCGGCGGCACCGGCCCGGGCCGCTACGAGCCCGCCGCCCACGTGACACGGGCGCAGCTGGCGACGTTCCTCGCGAACGCGATCCGGCGGTCGGGTGGCGCCCTGCCCGCCCCACGCGCGGACTACTTCCCCGACGACGCCGGCTCGCCGCACGAGGGGAACATCAACGCGCTGAGGGAGGCCGGGATCGTCGCCGGACGCCCCGACGGGTCGTACGGCGCCGGGCTGCCGGTGCGGCGCGACGCCATGGCGACGTTCCTGGTGCAGGCCTACCAGTACCGCGCGCCACGCACCCTGGCCAGCGGCGGCGACTACTTCGCGGACGACAACGGCAACGCCCACGAGGCGAACATCGACCGGGCAGCGGGCGCGGGCTTCACCGGAGGGGCAAGCAGCGGCGGCTACGCGCCGGCGGTCGACGTGCGACGCGACCAGATGGCCTCGTTCCTCGCCCGGGTCCTCGACCTGCTCGTCGAGGAGGGCGCCGCGACGCCGTAGCCGCGGGCCTCAGGCGCCAGGCAGGGCTCAGGCTCCACACATGGTTCAGGCCGCGTCCCCTGTACGGGGACGCGGCCTTCGTCGTGCGGTGGCGGCTAGTCCTGCGCGCGCGGGGCGGGGATGCCGGCGAGCAGCGCCCGGACCTCGGCCTCGCGGTAGCGGCGGTGACCGCCCAGCGTGCGGATGGACGTCAGCTTGCCCGACTTCGCCCAGCGCGTGACCGTCTTCGGGTCGACGCGGAACATCGTCGCCACCTCGGCCGGCGTCAGCAGGGCCTCAGCATCGGGGACTCGCGTGCTCATGGCTGATCCTCTCGTGGCGGGCGCTGCGCCCGTCCTTCCGTGCATGGTGGGCGATGTCTGGTTTCTCCGGTATGGCCCATCCGGGTCATCTTGGGACTAGTCACCGGGTCAGTTCGCAGTCTCGACCGCCTGCAGCGCCTTCATGCGCGCCGTCACACGACTGTAAGCCGCCGCCGCCCGTGCCGGCTCCCCGTCGGCGAGCGCCGCGAGCGCACCGGCGATGTCGCGGGCGGAGTCGTCGGTCGTGAGCTCGGCGTCGTCGAGCAGGTGGACCAGGCCGCCGTAGTCGAGCTCCACGAGCGAGCGGGGGTGGAACTCCTCGAGCCAGCGCCCGAGCTCCTCCACCCCGGCGGTCACCGCGCCGTCGTCGACGGTCCGGCGCAGGACGGCGAGCGCCTTCGCCGTACGCCGTCGGGCCCGCGACATCGCGGTGCGGTAGACGAGCTCGCGCCCGGTCACGGTCGTGCCGCCCGCGGCGCCGGTGCGCGGCGTGCTCGCCGCCGGCGTGCCCAGGCTGACCTGCCGCTCGTCGGCCTCCACGAGCACGAACCACCGCAGCGGCACCTGCCAGGTGCACGACAGGACGTGCGGCCGCAGCGCGCCCTGCGCCGTCCGCAGCTCCTGCAGCTCGGCGTCGAGCGGGTCCGCGACGGCCGCGGGGACGAACGCCTGGGCGAGCGCGTCGCCCACGCGCGCGCGGAAGTCCTCGAGCGCCTCCAGCGAGCGCGCCCGCGTCTGCCACGGGCACACGAGCGTCACGCCGTCGACCTCCGTGACGAACGCGTGCTCCTGCGCGTCGGGCACGGCCGGCGGCGGCGCCCCGACCAGCGCCCGGAGCGCAGCGGCCCGCTCCGCGGCGGTACCGGCCGCGCGCGCGGGCGCGGTCCCCGCC
>JAUJME010000007.1 GCA_030447005.1 Solirubrobacteraceae bacterium
GGGCGCCGACGCGCCGGAGGGTAGCGCGGACGCGCCCGTTTTAGTAGCGGACCGTCCGCGTCAGGTGCGCGGGGCGGGCGGCGTAGCGCGGCTCGAGGCCGCGGTTCCACAGCCAGTTGTCGAGCACGCGCGGCGCGACCCCCAGCCGGGCGGCGACGAGCTCGCAGGCGTGGACGGCGCAGGCGCGGATCTCCGTCTCCATCGGCCCGCCGGCCGGCAGCGCCATGCCCGCATCGACGAGCGCGGCCAGGTCATCCGCGTAGTGCAGGACGCCGTCGAGGCGAAGGACGTGCGGGACGAGGTTGTCGGCGAAGATCGTCAACTCGTCGATGTCGGCCCATTCGGCGACGCCGGCGAGAGCGAGGTCGTTCGCGGCGATCTGCGCCCGCTTGTAGAAGCCGGGATCGTCGAAGTAGGCCATCCCCACCGCGAGCGCCTCGGCGAGCCGGGCGGCGGAGCCGCCGGCGTCCCGCACCACGTCGAGTGCCCCGCGATCCCCGAGGAAGGCGCCGAGCTGGCGCAGGGCCTCGGCGTAGTGGGTCATCAACGGGTGCGCGGGAGACTCCTCGAGCACACCGGCGATCAGCGCCGCGTCCGCCGCGCGCAGCTCGGCCGGCGTCCACGGGCGCCCGTCGCGGCGGAAGCGGGCGGTCAGCCTGCGGGTCATCCCGGCCGTCCCCTCGGCCCCGGTCCGCAGGGTCGGGAACCACCCCGAGCCGAAGTTGACCGCGTCCATGATCAGCACGTAGCGGGCGACGTCCTCCTCCGGCCCGTCGAGGAGGTGCTCGGCCGGGTCCAGGCCGGCGACACCGCCCGTCGCGGTCGCGGCCGCCGGGTCGATCGACACCCATCGCGCCCGCCCGGCGACCGCGGCGCAGTGCGCCCGGACGCGGTCCGGGAGGGACGGCTCGGCCACGGCGACACCGTACGCGGCGCCGACCCGCTATCACTTCCGACCGTGATGAGGCGCGCCCTCCGGACACTGCCCCTGCTCCTCGCCCTCACGCCCTTCGTGGCCGGCTGCGGGGAGGACCGGCCGGCCGCCACCGCGCCGCCGGCCGCGCCCGTACCGGTCACGCTCTCGCTCGACTTCACGCCGAACGCCGTCCACGCGCCGATCTTCGCCGCCGTGCGGGCCGGCCACGACCGTGCGCGCGGGGTCTCCCTCCGCATCCGCAAGCCCGGCGCGGGGCCCGACGCGCTCAAGCTCGTGGCGAGCGGGCGCCTGGACCTGGGGGTGCTCGACATCCACGACCTGGGGATCGCCCGCTCGCGCGGGGTCGACGTGGTGGGTGTCGGCGCGCTGGTGCGCGAGCCGCTCGCGGCGCTGGTCGCGCGGGAGGACGTCGAGCGGCCGCGGGCGCTCGAGGGCCGGCGGGTCGGCGTCTCCGGACTGCCGTCCGACCCCGCCTTCCTGCGGGCGATCATCGGCACGGACGGCGGCGACGTCCGTCGCGTGCGACAGGTGACGATCGGCTTCAACGCCGTCCGCAGCCTGATCAGCGGCAAGGTGGACGCTGCGCCGGTCTTCTGGAACGCCGAGGGCGTCGCGCTCCGCGAGCGTGGCGTGCGCGTCCGGGAGTTCCGCGTCGAGCGCTACGGCGCCCCGCGCTATCCCGAGGTCGTGCTCATCACCTCGAGCCGGACGCTGGCCCGCAAGCGCGACCGGGTGGTGCGGGCGCTCCAGGCGATCCGCGACGGCCTGCGCACCACCCGCGACGATCCGGCGGCCGCGGTGCGCCAGATCTCCCGGGAGGCCGGCGACCCCGGCACGAAGCTCATCGCCGCCCAGCTCGCCGCGGTCACGCCGGCGTTCTCGCCCGACCTGCGGCTCGACCGCGCGGTGCTCGAGCGGTGGGCCGACTTCGACGCGCGCTTCGGGATCGTCGACGAGCGCCCCGACGTGGGCCGGGCGTTCGACTTCACGGTCGCGCGCTGAGCGGCAGCGGCGCGCCGACCGCGCGGTCGACCTTTCACTAGGGTCGCGCCCCATGCCCGAGATCGCGCTCCACGTCCTGCCGCCCTCGCACCCCTGCATGACCGCCGAGGCGGCGCTGCGGCGCAAGGGGCTCGAGTACGAGCGGGTCGTCGTGCAGAGCGCGCCGCACACCGAGGAGCTCGAGGGCATCTACGGCGAGGGGCGCGGGACCGTCCCCGGGATGCTGGTCGACGGCGAGCCGGTGCACGGCTCGGTGGCCATCCTCGAGCGCCTCGAGGCGCTCGCGCCCGACCCGCCGCTGTACCCCGAGCCGATCGCCGGGGCGGTCCGGGAGGCCGAGCGCTGGGGCGACGGCGAGCTTCAGGACCTCGGGCGCCGGCTGCCGTGGGGGGCGCTGCACTTCCGGCCGGAGGCGATGGGCACCTTCGGCGGCGCCGGGCAGCTCGACCCGGCCGGGACCGACTTCGCGATCCGCTACATCCGCGCGTCCTGGAAGTACCACGGGATCTCCGCCGCGCGGCTCGCCGAGGACCTCGCCGGCCTCCCGGCCAAGCTCGACCGCGTCGACGCGCTGGCGGCCGAGGGGATCGTCGGCGGCGAGGCGCCCACCGCGGCCGACCTCCAGATCGGCGCGACGCTGCGGGTGCTGCTGGTGGTGGCCGACCTGCGGCCGCTGCTCGAGGGGCGTCCCGCGGAGGCGATCGCCCGCCGCTGGTTCCCCGACTACGCCGGCGAGGTCCCCGCGGGCGCCTACCCGCCGGGCTGGGTGCCGGCGGCGCGGCGCTCGTAGCCCTCGCGCGCGGCGCGGTCGGCGCCGAGCATCACGTCGTCGGCACGCAGGGCCCGCTTGATGGCGTCCGACGCGCGCGGCGGCAGGCCGGCGACGAGCCGGGCGGGAAGGCCGAGCTCCGCCGGGACGAGGATCTCGGCCCTACCGGAGGCGAGGGCGCGGGCGATCGCGTCGCCCACCGCGGCCGGCTCGAGCACGCGCGTGGCGCGGGCGCGCCGGAAGCCGCGGGTCATCTCCGTGCCGATCACCCCGGGGAGCACGAGCGTGGTGCGCACGCCGGTGCCACGGACCTCCGCGCGCAGGGCGCGGGTGAAGCCGACCACGCCGTGCTTCGTGGCCGCGTAGGTCGCGCCGCCCGCCACGCCGATGAGCCCGGCGGAGGAGGCGACGTTGACGACGTGCCCGCGGCCGCGCGGCACGAACCGCGCGAGCGCGAGCCGGCTGCCGGTGAGCACGCCGCCGAGGTTGACCTCGAGCATCTGCCGCGTGTGCGCGGGGTCCTCGGCCTCGTAGGCGCCGAGGAACAGGACGCCGGCGTTGTTGACCAGGGCGTCGAGCGGACCCAGCCGGGCCTCGGCGTCGGCGAGGAAGCGCGCGAAGCTCGCGGGATCGGCGACGTCGACGCCGAAGCCGGCCGCCTCGGCGCCGCCGCCCGCCACGCCGGCCGCCGCGGCCGCCGAAAGATCCGCGTCGAGGTCGCCGATCGCCACCCGCATCCCCGCCCGCGCGCACGCCTGCCCGGTGGCGAGGCCGATCCCCCGCGCGCCGCCCGTGATGGCGACGACGCGGCCCCGCAGCCCGTCGGGCTCAGCCATCGAGGTCGACCCGGATGACGAGCTGCTCCGTGCCGACGAGCAGCAGCAGCGCGTCGTTGAGCGGCCGGCCGAGCGCACGCAGCCGCGCGTAGGGATCCTCGTCGGGGAGGATCCTCGCCGTCCCGCTCAGCCACCGCCGGCCCACCTTGATCCGCACGCGCGGGTCGTGCTGGATGTTCTTGACGTAGTGGGCCGCCCAGCCGTGCTCCGTGACGATCCAGAAGACGCCGTCGCGCAGGCCGTTGCCGACCGGCGTGCGCACGGGCCGCCCCGACTTGCGCCCCGTCGTCTCGAGCAGCACCCAGTTGGCCGGGAAGAGCCCGCGCTCGATCAGCCCGCGGACCGCCGGGTTGACCAGGGTGCCGGTGACCGCCCGGCTGACCTCGCGCTTGGCGTCGCGCACCGCCGATCGGGCCGCGGCGCCGGGGCGGGCGGGGGCGGGCTTCGTGCCGAGCAGGCGGACGAGCGGGGCGGCCACGCGCTCAGCCCGTCCGCAGGCCGCTGGCCGGCTGGAGGTCGAGCTCGGGCGCGGGCGCCGGACGGGAGAGGTGGAAGCCCTGGGCCATCGGGCAGCCGCGGGCGCGGAGGAAGTCGAGCTGGGCGGCGGTCTCGACGCCCTCGGCGATCGCCTGCATCCCGAGGTTGGCCACCACGTCGAGCGTCGCGACCGCCAGCCGGGTGGCGCCCTCGTCCTCGGGCGCGCGGCGGAGCAGCGAGCGGTCGATCTTGACGATGTCGACCGGCATCTCGTGCAGCCGCGCGAACGAGGAGTAGCCCGTCCCGAAGTCGTCGATCGCGATCCGCACGCCGAGCCGGTGGAGGTCCTCGAGGGTCGGGTCGACGCACCCGGGCTCGCTCATCGCGGTGGTCTCGGTGACCTCCAGGGTGAGCGCGTGCGGCTCGAGGCCGGTTTCGGCGAGGCAGGCCTCGACCTGATCGCAGAAGGTCTCCTGCTGGAGCTGGCGGAGCGAGACGTTGACGTAGACGGGCAGCGCCGAGCCTTCGTCCTGCCAGGCCCGCGCCTGCGTGCAGGCGGCGTGGAGCACCCAGGCGCCGATGGGCTCGATGAGCCCGGTGAGCTCGGCGACCGGGATGAACGACATGGGCGCCACGAGGCCGCGCTCCGGATCCTCCCAGCGCAGCAGCGCCTCGACCCCGCACGGCGCCGCGTCGGGAAGGGCGACGATCGGCTGGAAGTGCAGCCGCAGCTCGCCCTCCTCGAGCGCGCGGTGCAGGCGGGTGGTCAGCATCAGCCGCTCGAGCGCCTCGCGGGTCGCGCCGGCGTAGAAGGAGTAGCTCGAGCCGCCCTCGCGCTTGGCCTCGTGCATCGCCGCCTCGGCGTGGCGCAGCAGGGCGTCCTCGTCGGTCGCGTCGCCCGGCAGCAGGCTGAGGCCGATCGACACGGCGAGGCGCAGCTCGCGGCCACCGGCGCTGAACGGCTCGCTGAACGCGGTCGCGACCTGCTCGGCGACCGTCTCGGCGACGCGCTCGGCGTCCGGGCCGAGGTCGGCGAGCATCACCGCGAACTGGTCGCCCGCGGCGCGGGCGATCACGCTCGTGGCGGAGACGAGGTCCTGGAGCCGGCGGGCCGCCTGGCGGAGCACCTCGTCGCCCGCGGGGTGGCCGAGCGACTGGTTGACGAGGCGGAACTCGTCGAAGCCCGCCCACATCAGGGCGACGTGGCGGCCGTCGGCCTCCGCGGCGCGGGCGCGCGCGAGCGCGAGGTGCTCGCGCAGGAGCTCGCGGGTCGGGAGGTCGGTGAGCGGGTCGCGCACGGGCGCTAGTTGCAGCTGACGCTCAGGTCGCCGACGACCCAGCCGTCCGGTCCCTGCACCGCCGAGATGGTTCCCGTGCAGCGGTCCGTGCGGTCGGGGTGGCGGGCCTGCGTGCGGATGGAGACGCTCGCCTGCGAGCCGCTCTGCGAGGTGACCTCGAGCCGCGTGAACTCGATGCTCTGGAGCGAGCGCAGGCCGGCGTCGGACGCGAAGGCGGACTGGCTGTTGCCCCAGCGCGCGCGGACGCCGTCGCCCGCCAGCGCCCACGCACCGGCGAAGTCGTCGGCGGCGATCCGCTCGTAGAAGCCGCGGACCGCGCCGGCGGGGTCGGCGCCGGTGGCGGCCGCCGTGGTGCTGCCGGGCTCCTCGGGCGGGGCTGGCTCGGGCGAGGCCTCGGCGGAGGGCGCCGGGGCGGCCGCGGTGTCGCCGCCGCCGCTCGGGCTCTGGTCGCCGCTGCCGGAGCCGGAGTCGCGGGCCTCGCCGTCGTCGCGCTGCACCGGCGCGGGATCGCCGGAGCTCGCGCGCTCGTCGGCGCTGCGCCCGCCGTCGCCCAGGCCGGCGGTGAAGACCAGGGCGACCACGGCGGCCGCCACGGCGGCCAGGGCGAGCAGCGGGAGCGCCCGGCGCCGGCGCGGGGCGGCGCGGGGCCGCGGCGCGGCGCGCGGGGCGGCGAAGGGCGGCGGGGTCGCGCGGGTGGGGTCGGGCAGCGGCTCGGGCTCCGGGGCCGCCACGGGTGCGGGCGCCGGCACCGGCACCGCCTCGAGCTCGCGCGCGAGCTCCTCGACGAGCGCCCCGGCGGAGGCCGGGCGCTGCTCGGGGTCGGGTGACAGCGCGCGCCGCAGCACGTCGCACGCGGGGGCCGGCAGGCTCGGGTCGAGCTCGCAGACGTCGGGCGGAGGGCCGGCGGCGGCCTGGCGGACGATCTCGAGCGGCGTGCGCCCCGACCGGGCGCGGCGGCCGCCGAGCAGCTCGTAGGCGACGGCGGCGAGCGAGTAGACGTCGCTCGCCCGGGTCGCCGGGCGCCCGTCGAGCTGCTCCGGCGCGAGGTAGGCGGCGGTCCCCAGCACGCTCCCCGTCGTGGTGATCCGGGTCGACTCGGCGGCGGTGGCGATGCCGAGGTCGCCGAGCTTCGCCCGGCCGTCCTCCGTGAGCAGGATGTTGCCCGGCTTGACGTCGCGGTGGACCACCCCGTGGTCGTGGGCGTGGTCGAGCCCGGCGGCGGCGTCGCGGAGGATCGAGACCGTCGTCGCGTGGTCCGGGCGCCCCGCGCGCAGCAACTCGGCGAGCGAGCGGCCCGGGACGTACTCCATGACGATCATGATCTCCGGCCCCTCGACGATGGCGTCGTAGATCCGGACCAGGTTGCGATGGCTCAGCGAGGCCCCGATCCGGGCCTCGCGGCGGAACCGCTGCAGGCCCTCCGACGCGGTCCCCTCGGCGCGCATGCGCTTGACGGCCACCTGGCGGCCCAGGCGCTCGTCCTCGGCCAGCAGGACGGTCCCCATCCCGCCGCTCGCGAGCGTGCGCAGGACGCGGTACCGGCCCGCGAGGCTCTGCGTGGGCGTCACGCTCATGGACCCGTTCTGCCCGCTCGGGCCGCGGCTCAGTCGGGGGAGTCGAGCCCCCGCAGGGTGCGCTCGGCGTCCTCGAGCCACTCGCGCTGGAGCTCGAGCAGCCGCGTGGCGTAGCGGTCGTTGACCGCCAGCAGGGGCGCACGGTGCTCCAGGCGCTCCCACTGGGCGCGGCTCTCGGCCAGGCCGGCGAGCCCGGCGTCGATCTCCTCCCGGAGCGCGGCGAGCCCCTCGAGCACCCCGCGGGGGCTCACCAGGTCGGCCGCCATCAGCCGCACGATCGGCTCGTTCTGGGTGCGGGGCAGGACCGCCGGGGTCGTCACCCACGCCGCCAGCGCCTCGCGGCCGGCGTCCGTGAGCTCGTAGTGGGTGCGCTCGCGCGTCCGGCCGGGCAGCTTGCGTGCCTCGAGCAGGCCGAGGGCCGCGAGCCGCTTGGGCTCGGCGTACCACTGGCTCGGCGCGGCGCTCCAGTAGACGCGGCCGCGGGCGACCATCCGGCGCAGGTCGTGCGGCCCGGCGCCGCCGCGCCCGACCAGGACGAGGATCGCGTATGAGAACGGGGTGAGGCGGGCTTCCACTTGACAAGGACTCCGATTCGGAGTTACGGTCAGACTCCGTTCCGGAGTTTACTCACCCCAGGAGGTCCTGCCCATGTCCGCCACCGGCACCAACCGCACCGCGCCCGCCGAGGTGATGTTCCTGGGCAGCCGGGCCCGGATCCTCGCCGGCGCGGAGACCGGCGCTTCGCATCTCGGCCTCGTCGAGATGGCCGGCATGCCGCCCGGCGACATGCCGCCGCTCCACGTTCACCGCGCCGGGGACGAGGGCTTCTACGTCCTCGAGGGCGAGATCACCGTCTTCGAGCCGGGGGAGGAGCGGACGCTGCGCGCCGGGGAGTTCGCGCTCACCCCGCGCGGCGTGCCGCACACCTACCGGGTCGGGGACCGGCCGGCCCGCGCGCTGGTGGTCAGCACGCCGGCGGGCTTCGAGCGCTTCGTCGCCGCGGTGGCCGCGCTCGACGAGCTCACCCCGGAGCGGCTCGGCGCGACCGCGGCCGACCACGACATCGAGATCCTCGGACCTCCCGGGACCCTGCCGTAGGCGCTCAGCGGATGCGCACGCGGCGGGCCGTCGCCCGGCTGCGGTTGCCACGGCCGTCGACCGCCAGGACGCGGACCCGGTAGCTCCCCCGCGCCAGGCGCCCGAGCCGCAGCCGGAAGGCGCTCGTGCCGCGCGCCGTCAGGTGGCGAGGGCGGCGGCACGAGCGCGGCCGCGCCAGGCGCCCGCCGCGCCCGGCGAAGGCGCACCGGCCGCCGCGGACCCGGGCGACGGAGACGAGCACCCGCTCCACGCGCCCGGCGACGGAAACGGTGCCGCCCGCCCCGCCCGCACAGCCACGGTCGGCCGCCCGCCCGCGAACCACGAGCCGGCGGCGGGCGGCGCGCGCACGCGCACGTACCCGGGGCGCGGTGCGGTCCTGGCAGCGCACGCCGCTGGGCCCGGTCGCCGGCCGGCCGGGCGCCGGCGCCGCGGGAGCGGGAGGCCGGGTGCTCGCCATCGCCGCGTCGTCGGTGCGGGGGTCCGAGACGCCGAGCCGCTCGCCCGTCGGCAGGTCGATCCCCGCCGCCTGCACCCGCGGCACGATCCCGTACTCGCCCTGCGGCGCGATGACATGGCCGCGCCGTTCGAGCTCCGCCTGCACCGCCGGGGCCACGCGGGCGTTCTCGAGCTGCATGGCGCCCGTCTGCTCGTCGAGCCGCTCCGCGTCGACCGCCTGGGCGACGTCCTGGCCGAAGTCGACGACCTGCACGACGCCGAGCAGCGAGCCCATGATGATCGTCGCGCCACCCGCGCCGCCGATGGCGAGCACGGGCCGCCCCGCCTCGACGACGATCGTCGGGCTGATCGAGGAGCGCGGGCGCTTGCCGGGCCGCGGCTCGTTGGCGGTGCCCGCCGCCGAGAAGTCCGTCAGCTCGTTGTTGAGCAGGAAGCCGGTCCCGGGCGCCACCACCGCCGAGCCGAACGACTGCTCGATCGTGCACGTCAGCGCCACCGCGTTGCCCGCGTTGTCGATGACGGAGAGGCTCGTGGTCGAGCCCAGCGGGTTGGCGTCCTCCCCGGCCGCGCGGCTGCCCGGCGGCGCCCCGGCCGGCTTTCCGGGGCCGTAGCTCTTGGCCCGCTGCGGATCGATCTCCGCGCGGCGGGCGGCCGCGTAGTCCTTGGCGATCAGGCCGGCGGTCGGGACCTGGACCTGGTCGGGGTCGGCGACGTAGCGGTTGCGGTCGGCGAAGGCGATCTTCTCGGCCTCGCCCAGGAAGTGCAGGGCGTCGGCGGAGGACTGGCCCGCCTTGGCGAGGTCGAAGCCCTCGAGGACGTTGAGCATCTCGAGCGTGGCGATCCCGCCCGACGTCGGCGGCGGCGCGGCGAGCACCTCGCGGCCGCGGTAGGAGCCGATCAGCGGCGCGCGCCAGACCGCGCGGTAGCGGGCGAGGTCCTCGCGGGTCAGGACGCCGGCGTCCGTCGGCGGCTCGCCCGAGTTGCGCATGTCGGCGACGATGCGCTCGGCGATCGAGCCGCGGTAGAACGCGTCGGGCCCCTCGCGCTGGAGCGTCGCCAGGGTCTTGGCGAGGTCGGGCTGCACGAGCCGGGAGCCGGGCGGATACGGCGACGTGCCGCCGACCAGGAACTGGTTGGCCGCCGCCGGGTACATGCGCAGCCGCGGCGCGTTCTGGGCCATCGACCCGCTGAGCGACTGCGGGACGGCGAAGCCGCCCTCGGCGAGCTTGCGCCCCGGCTCGATCGCCTCGGCGAGCGAGATCGTCCCGTAGCGGCCCAGCGCGGCGTCGAGGCCGGCCACGGTGCCCGGGACGCCGACGGTGAGGTGGCCCGTGAAGGCGCGGTGGCGCCCCGGCCCGGCGAAGCTCGTCGGCGTGATGGCGGCCGGCGCCGTCTCGCGGAAGTCGAGCGTGGTGACCTCGCCCGCCGCCGTCCGGTGCACGAGGAAGCCGCCGCCGCCGATCCCGCAGGACTGCGGGCGGACGGCGTTGATGGCGAAGACCGCGGTGACCGCGGCGTCCATCGCCGTGCCCCCGCGGTCGAGCACCGCCTTCCCCGCCCGCGACGCCTCGAGCGCCTCGGTGGCCACCACGCCGGCGCCGCGCACCGCCGGCCGGAAGCGGCTCCCCTGGCGCGCCGACGCCGCGACGGCGACGGCGAGCGAGAGACCGTCGCGGCGAGCAGGGCGAGGGCGAGGGCGCGGCGCATACCGGCGGAGCTTAGGCCGGGGCCAGGCGCTCGCGCGCCGCTCGGACGAGCGCCGCATTGGAGGGCGCCGGCTCTCCGTCGGGACCGGCGAGGGTGTCCTCGAAACCGACCCGGGTGTCGAGCCCGCGGCGGGCGGCGTCGTCGATGAGCACCCAGGTGGCCGCGCCGTCGCCGTGCTGCAGGCGCGGGGCGGTGAGGCCGCCGGCGTCGAGCGCCGCATGGATCGCGCCGACGACCGCCGGCGCCTCGGCGGGGGCCACCTCGACGGGCTCGACGAGGATCCGCGTCAGCCGGCCGGCGAGCCCTGAGGCGGCGAGCCGCTCGGCGTCGGCGACGCTCCACACGCCCGCCTCGACGCCGATCCCGGCGCCGAGCAGCACCTCCGCGACCTCCGTCCAGCCCGCCTCGGAGACGTTGACCGACGCGTAGGCGGGCGCCCGCCAGGCCGACACGAGCTCGAGCCGGCGCTCGAGGCCGGGCTCGATCCACGCGCCGGTCGAGACCCCGACGGGCACCCCGCACGCGTCCGCCACGACCGCGACGACGCCGTCGACGACCTCGGCCGACAGCGCCTCCCGCCCGCCGGCGTCCCGGGGATGCAGGTGGATCGCCTCGGCGCCGGCGCGCACGCAGGCAGCCGCGTCGGCGGCCAGCTCGGCGGCGGAGACCGGCACCGCCGGGTGGGCCGCCTTGGTCCGCGGCCCGTTGAGCGCCGCCTGCAGCAGCGGCCTACTCGTCCTTGGGCAGCGGCCGGAAGAGGATCTTCTTGAGCTCGCCGGCCGTGCCGCCGCCGAGGCGCAGCGCGGTCCGGAAGCCCTCCGCGCCGAGCTCGCCGGCGTCGAGCGCGCGGCGCAGCTCGTTGAGCGCCGCGCGGTCCTCCTCTGCGACCTGGTCGCGCCCGGCCTCGAGCAGGATCAGGTGCCGGGGACGGCGCAGGCGGTGGGCGGTGCGGACGTGGCGCTCGCGCTCCTCGGGCCCGAGGCCGTCGGCGATGAGGACGACGGACTGCCCGGCCTCCAGGCGCTTGGCGACCGCCGCGTCGAGGACCTCGGTCGCGCGCTCGCCGAGCTGCTCCTCGTCCACCCGCCCGGCCAGCAGCGCGCGGACGCGGGCGGCGGAGAGGATCGCCGGGCGCTCGTCGACGACCCGGGCGGCGAGCCGCTCGGCCTCTCCCTCGGCGGGCGAGACGATCATCAGCAGGCTGCCCGGGTCGTAGCGAAGGCGATCCGACGGGCGCAGGACGCTGCAGCGCACGGAGACGTCGACGGGCCGCGGCGGGCCGCCGCCCGGCCGCGGGCGGTCCGAGGACCAGCCACCCCGCTCGTCGCTCGAGATCTTGACGCTGCGGGCGGAAGGCGGAGTGGACATGCCGACCATCCTCGCAGGCGCCGCGTCTCAGCCCGCCCGCTTGACCGCCTCGCACAGCGCCGCGTACGCGGCGAGCTCCGCTTCCACCGGGTCGAGCACCGACTCGCGCGCGACGGCCTCGATGCGCGCGTGCAGCGCGCGGCGAGCCGCCCGCGCGCGGCGGCGCGCGCCGAAGCCGTTGATCAGCCGGGCCAGGAGCGCGAGCAGCAGGCCGCCGAGCGCGCCGCCCAGCAGCAGCGCCGTCGGCAGCGGGAAGCCGCGGACCTCGGGGGTCGGCACGACGTCGTCGAGCTGGAGGTAGCCGAGGGCGGCGAGCGCCACGAGCCAGACCAGGCCGGCGACCGCCGCCGCGGCGAGCGCGAGCTGCACCAGCCCCGCCAGCCTCCACCACAGCGGCCGGTTCATCTTGAGGTCGGTGCCCGCCACCGCGCGGTCCAGCCGCCCGGGCAGCTCGGGCTCCTGGCGCGTGGCCGCCGAGCGCAGGGTGCCCGGCCACGGGTCCGGCAGGCCGTCGCCGGCGCCGGCCGCGAGCGAGCGGATCGCCGAGTCGGCCTGCGACCGCTGGACGGGCGTGGCCTGCGGCAGCGACGTGCGCACGTCGGCGTCGGCCTCCGCCGCGCGGTCGGCGAGGCGCAGCCGCCGCAGCGGATCGGGCCGCGCCCGGCGCACCCAGCGCACGAAGGGCCAGCCCGCGGCCAGCGCCCCGCGACGGCGGTGCGCCGACTCGACGGCCCGCACGACGGCCGGCGCCCCCGCCGCCTCGCCGAGCGCGGCGACGAGCGCGGCGCTCGCGCGCCGGTCGACCTTCCCCCGCCCCTTCCCGCGCTCGCAGTCGACGCCCAGCGCGGCGACCGCGGCGTCCACGTCGCCCGCCAGGCGCTCGAGCGCCGCCTCGCGGCGGGCGACCCGCCGCCCGACCTCCTTGCGGAGCGCCTCGAGCCCCTCCCCCGTGCGCGCCGAGACCGCCAGCAGGGGGACGCCGTCGAGCCCGTCGGCGCTCAGGAGCCCGCCGAGGTCGCGCACGCACGCCTCCAGCGCGGGCCCGGCGAGCGCGTCGGCCTGGTTGAGGACCACGACCATCGCCTCGCGGTGGCTCGCGAGCGGACGCAGGTAGCGCTCGTGGAGCGTCCCGTCGGCGTACTTCTGCGGGTCCGTCACCCAGACGAGCAGGTCGACGAGCTCGACCATCCGGTCGACCTCGAGCCGGTGCGCGCGCTCGACGGAGTCGAAGTCCGGCAGGTCGAGCAGCACGAGCCCGTCGAACTCGGAGCCCGGCGGGGCGACCGCGTGGCGCAGCGGCACGTCGAGCCAGTCGAGCAGCGGGCCCGGGGTCTGGCCCCACACCGCGGCGGTCGGCCTGGCGGTGGTCGGCCGCCGGGCGCTGGCGGCCACGAGGTCGGCGCCCGCCAGCGCGTTGAAGAGCGTCGACTTGCCGGCGCCCGTGGGGCCGGCGAGGGCGACCACGGTGGCCTCGAGCCCGTGGCCGAGCCGTTCGCCCGCGCGGCGGACGACCGCCCGCGCCGGCTCGACGCGCTGTGGGTCCAGCCGGCCCTCGGCGAGCTCGACCGCCTCGGCGAGCGCCGAGAGCCGCCGATCGAGGTCGCGGCTCACCGGGCGCGCTTGAGGTCGGCCAGCGCACCCCGCAGCCGCTCGCCGGCGCCGGGCGGCGGGGCGAGGGGATCGATGAGCCCGAGGTAGCGCGCGCCCTCGAGGTCGAGGAGCCGGTCGACGCGCGCGATGAGGTCCTCGCGCGCCCGCGCGGCGAGGGTGCGCACCGCCTGGTCGCCGAAGATCGCCTCGAGCACCTTCTGGCCCACTGCCGAGGTGCCGCCCGCCACCGCGACCTCCGCGCCGGTCAGCCCGCCCGTCTGCACGAAGACGGCGAGCATCACGGTGAGCCCGGCGCCGTTGACGCCGAGCGACGCCAGCCGGGCGGTCGTGCGCTTGGACGCCCCCTCGTCGCGGACGAGCTCGAAGACGAAGCCCTGCCACTCGCGGACCGCCTCGCGCGTGCGCTCCTGGAGCTCGCTCGAGGCGGCGTCCATCCGCGCCCGCCCCTCGAGCAGGACCCGGCCGGGCGGGCGCTGGCGCCAGGAGCCCGCCGCGCGCTCGGCCGCCCGGTCGGCCGCGGCGTGCACGAGCGCGTCGACGCTCGAGCCGACCGCCGCCTTGAGCTCGGCGTCGGCCGGCGGGCCGCCGGTGACCAGCGAGCGCACCCGGTCGCGCAGCCAGCCGATCCGGGTCTCCATCGCCCGCATGATGTCCCCGGTCCCGACCACCTCGTGCCAGCGCGCGAGGACCTCGCCGCGCAGCAGCGTCCCACCCTTGACCGCGGTGTCGACCTCGTCGAGTGCCTGGGCGTAGGCGCGCTGGACGTCGGCGCGCAGCTCGGCCGCCGCGGCCTGCTGCTCGGCGAGCGCGCGCTCGACGATCCCGACCCGCGCGGGCAGGCTGTCGAGCGCGCCCTCGAGGGTGTGGGCGACCACCGAGGCGCCCGCCTGGGCGTCGGCGGCGAGCCCGTCGAGCCACCCGCGGACCGGCGCGAGCACGGCGGGCGGGACCATGCCGTCGGCGAGCGTGGTCTCCGGCAGGACGAGCAGCTCCTGCCCGCCGAGGCCGTGCTCGGAGAGCATCTGGCGCAGGTGGGAGGCGACCTCGTCGATCGACTCGGGCGCGACCCGGTCGAGGACCACCCGCAAGGACGTCCCCCGGTCGCGCGCGGCGTGCAGGAGATCCCACGGCACCGCGTCGGCGTAGCGCGCGGCGGTCGTGACGAACAGCCAGGCGTCGGCGGCGGCGAGCAGCTTGCGGGCGAGCTCGCGGTTCGTCTCCACCACGGAGTCGATGTCGGGCGAGTCGAGCAGCGCGAGCCCCTCCGGCAGCGCGGCGGTGGGCGCCACCTGGAGCCCCCCGGGCGGCGCGGTGCCGCCGACGGTGCGCGGCATCCCCGGCAGCACCCGCTCCCCCTCGAACCAGCGGACGTCGGCCGGGTTGCAGACGAGGACGGGAGCGCGCGTGGTGGGGCGCAGCACGCCGGACGGCGTGACGGGCGCGCCGACGAGGGAGTTGACCAGCGTCGACTTGCCGGCGCCGGTGGAGCCGCCCACCACCATCAGCAGCGGCGCGTCCATGTTCCGCAGCCGCGGGAGCAGGTAGTCGTCGATCTGCCCGATCAGCTCGGCGCGCAGGCGGCGGGCGGGCTCGGCCTCGGGGACCTCGAGGCCGAGGTCGAGGGCGGCGAGCGCCCGGCTCAGCTCGCCGAGCGCCGCGCCGATCGCGGTGGGGGCGGGATCCGGCATGACCGCCCTCTACGTGCCCCGATCCGGGCCGCTAGATGCAGATGGGCGGGGTCGGGCAGGGCGTCGGCGTCGGGGTCGGGGTCGGCGTCGGCGTCGGCGTCGGCGTCGGTTCCGGGGTGGGCGTCGGCGTCGGTTCCGGAGTGGGCGTCGGCGTCGGTTCCGGGGTGGGGGTCGGGGTGGGCGCGGGCGTCGGCTCCGGTTGCGGTCGAGGACTCGGTGTCGGAGGGCCGACCGTCGGGCTCGGGTTGCCACCCGGGCGCGCTAGCAAACGGCGAATGATCAGATAGGCGGGCCGCGGTCGCCCGCTCGCGTCGGTCAGCCCGGCGTCGAACCTGGCGGAGCGCGGCTCGCCGAACCAGGCGTAGATGTAGAGGCGTGTGATTCGGGGACTCGAGCGGGCCAGCCGGAAGAGGAACTGGGTCGCCCGGGCGGCCCGCGACGGGTCGAAGGGCCGGCGGCCGAACTTCACGATCCCACCGGTCTCCGTCAGCCAGATCTGGCCCTTGACGGTGCGCAGCATCCGCCGGGTGCCCGCCGTCGTGTACTCGTTGACGTCACGATAGTTGTGCAACCCCCAGACCCTCGGCGAGCCCTTGGCCCGCCTCTTGAAGGCCCGCAGCCACGAGACCATGTTGGACTGGTCGAGCACGTCGGCGGCGACGATGGTGCAGCCGGCGCAGCGCCTGCGCACGACGTTGTAGAACGCGGCTGCACGGTCGGGGCGCTCGGCAGTCGGCTGGGAGTGGTGATTGGCCTCGTTCCACGGCGAGTACACCTTCACGTGCGGATAGCGCCGCCGGAACTCCGTGAACGCGCGCGCGAAGGCCTTCACGCTGGGAAGCCGGCACCGTTTCCGGCGGGAGTACTTCCCGTTCACGTAGCAGCCGCGTGAGGAGTTGAACGCGACCAGCGGCTGAATCCCCGCGCGTCTGGCCGCGGCCATCCACGCGTCGATGTCGGCTCGCTCGAACGTCCCCTTCACCACGGCGTCATAGGAGACGATCAGCCGGGACACCTGTATGTCGAGGTCGCGAAAGAACGGGTTCGAGAACATCTCGGCGGACTGGTCCGAGATTCCCACGATGTCCGCGCCCCGCGCGGGTCCGGGCATCGCGACGGCCGAGCAACACAGCAGAAGGAGCGCCAGCAGTGAACGGGTGGGGCGCTTCACGTGCCCCAGCGTAGCCTCATGCCGCCCTCACCGGTAGCTCCTGGCGCAGCGCCCGCTGAAGGCGGCGCAGATCCATGAGCTCCTCGTCGAAGTCCTCGCCACGGGCGACCGCCTCGCGGGCCCGCGCGACCCCGCACTCCAGGTCCTCGGTCAGGGACTCGAGCGTCCCGAGCCGCTCCTCGAGCCGGCCGCGCTTGGCGGTCAGCGTGAGGGAGAGCTCGGCGCACTCCGTCAGCAGCTCGGCGAACTCCGTGGCCCGCTCCTCGGTGATCTCGGCGGTCGTCATGGGTCAGCGCGCGATCAGGCGGGCGAGCAGGCGCCCCACGAGCAGGTACACGGCCGCGGCGATCCCCCAGTTGACCGCGGTCTCGAGCTTGCGGCCCTCGAGCGAGAAGAGACCGTCGAACGGACCGGCCAGCCAGCGGGCGGCGTCGAGGACGAAGGAGACGATCGCGTTGGCGGTGTTCGCCTCGAGGACGGTGAGCAGGATCCCGAGGACGACGACGCCCGCGACGATCGCCGCGACCGTCCCGACGAGCCGGGCGAGCCCGAGCCGCATCCCTCCCCCGTGCGATCGCTCCGCGTACGTTCCGTGGGGGGTGCGGTGCCGCACCGTGCCGTAGGTGGCCATCGGGTCTTCCTCCTGAGCCGCTGGGGTCGTCTCGCGCGTTACAACGGCCGCGCCGCGAGTGGGTTGGGAGGTGTGGCGATTTCCTCGGGCGCGGGGTGTCGGTGGTGCGTGACTGCGGCTGGTGAGGAGGGAGGGGGGTCGAACGTGCCTGGCGGATCGAGTGTGCGATTGAGCCCGATATAGGGGCCGGATCGCACACTCGATCGCCCGAGACGATCGAGCGCGCCTACCGCCGCAGCCGCACCGTGCGCGCGGCCAGCGGCTCGCCGCCCGGGCCGGCGACCCGGATGACGAGCTGCGCGGAACGAAGGCGGCGGACCCGCCGGGTCGCCGCCTTCACCCGCAGGCGCACCGCGCCCGAGCCCGCGCGCTGCCGGCGCACGCGCGCGAGCGCGCGCCCGCCGGCCCGCCGGACGACGCGGGCCTCGACCCGGCACCCGCCGTCGCAGTCGGCCCGGACGAGCAGGCCGCGCCGCGCCAGCGTCCGCAGCGTCGGCCGGCCGCCGACCGAGATGCGGGGCGCCGCCACGACCGTCCAGGCGTGGGCCGCCGGCGTCGGGTCGGTGTTGCCGGCGGCGTCGCTCGCCGTGACCTCGAAGCGGTGCGGCCCGCGGGCCAGGTTCGCGATCCGGTGAAGCGCCGGGCCGCAGGGCGCCCACGCGCCGGCGTCGAGGCGGCAGCTCAGCCCCGCCCCTGGTTCGCTCGCGCGCAGGGTGAAGTCCGCGCCGGTGGCGGTCGTGGTGGCGGCCGGGCCGCCCGACAGCGCCGCGTCGGGCGCCGTGGCGTCGACGCGGACGCGCGCGGGCCGGCTCTCCCCCGCGTTGCCCGCCTCGTCGCGCTGGACGGCGGTGACGAGGAAGGTGCCGTCGGGGAGCCCGGGCACCGTCGCCGCGAACGCCCCGTCGGGCGCGACCCGGACGGTCGCCTCGGCGACCGCCGCGCCGGGCGCGTCGGCGCGCGCGACCCGGACGGTGACCTGCTCGAGGTCGCCGAAGGCCAGCCCGGCCCGGCCCGCGACCGGCAGCTCCCGCGCGGTGGTCTGGGCGCCGTCGGCGGGCGTCGTGAGGGCGACGCGCGGCGCCGCCGTGTCGGGGGCGGAGGTCTCGCGGCGCAGGGTGGTCAACGACGCGCTGCGATCGGACGCGACGAGCACGTGGCCGCCCGACGGCGAGACCGCGAGGCCGTACGGGTAGTAGAGCGCGAGCCCTCGCGCGCAGAGGTGGTCGGAGTGGTCGGCAGCGCTCAGGTCGGCCGCGCCGGCCCACTTGTGCCCGCGCCAGCTCAGGCAGCCCTCGCTCCAGGTCCGCCCGGCCGCCGGAGGCTCCTGGCGGAGGGAGCCGTCGCGCTCGCGCTCGAAGATCGCCACCGCCGAGCGGTCGCGCGCGACGGCGTAGACGTTGCGGCCGTCCGGGCTCACCGCGACGCGCTGTCCGTAGCCCATCGCCGGGCTCGGCGCGCAACGGTCGGCCTCGCGCTCGTCGCTCGCGCATCCCTGCAGGGCGAGCGTGCCGCGGTCGGGGTCGCGGCGCAGCGTCGCCACCGAGTCGCTCGCGTAGGAGGCGGCGTAGACGTTGCGCCCGTCCGGGCTGAGCGCCACGGAGGTCGCGCCGTCGAGCCCCCGCCCCGTGGCGGCGCACCCCGGCCGCGGCGCCTGGGCGACGCAGCCGCCGTCGCCCGCGACGGGCGCCAGCGCGCCGGCGGCGCCGCGGGCGAGCACGAGCACGCTGTCGCTCACGCGCGAGGCCACGGTCACGAAGCGGCCGGCGGGGTCGATCGCCGTCTCGAACGCGCCGTCGAGCGCGGGCGCCTCGGCGCACGCCGGCACATCGGCGCCCGGCGACACGCCGTCCTGCACGCAGCCCTCCGGGCCGGGCAGCTGGGCGAGGAGGCCGGCCGGCCCGCGGCGGAAGACCGCCACCGCGTCCGAGCCGCGGGCGGCGACGTAGACGTTCGCGCCGTCCGGGCTGACCTCGACGCCCGTCGCGTGGTCGAGCGCGGCGGCCGGCTCGCACCCGGCCGCGGCGGTGGCGAGGCAGGCACCCGGCGCGTCGATGAACTCAAGGCCCCCGGTCGCCTCGTCGCGGGCGAGCGCGACGACCGCGTCGGCGACCCGCGAGGCGACGTAGACGTTGCGCCCGTCGGGGCTCACGGCGACCGCGGCGGCGCCGTCGAGCCCGGGAGCGCGGCCGCAGCCGCGCGTGCCCGCGGCGTTCAGGCACCCGGCCGGCTGGAAGCTGCCGTCGCCGGCGCGCTGGAGCGCCACCACCGCGTCGGCGTCGGGCGAGGCGACGTAGGCGCTGCGCCCGTCGGAGGAGATGGCGACGTCGTGGGCGCCCTCGAGGGCCGGCGTCTCGGCGCAGCGTTGGGTGCCGATGGTGGCGTCGAGACGGCTGGCGAGGCATCCGCCGGCCAGCGGATCGTCGCCGGCGGGCGGCGGCCCGGGCTCCTCGAAGAAGCGCAGGGCGCCGTGGGGCTGGGCGGCCGCCGGCGCGGAGCCGAGCGCGGCCGCCGTGACGGCGAGCCAGAGGAGGACGACCAGGCGGATCCCGGAGCGCATCGGAGGTCAATGTGCCACGCACCCGGCGGCCCAGCGGTTCGGCGGCTTACCTCCGCTTGCCGGCGTGTCTAGGGTTGGGCGGTGCACGGCATCGTCCACTCCGAGCTGCGGTCGTACCTGATCGACCGGATCGGGCAGGACGGCTGGCACGAGCTCGCGACGGCCGCCGGCGTCGAGGACGGCGCCTACCGGACCACCGGGACCTACCCCGACGAGGAGCTCACCGCCCTGGTGCTCGCCTACTCCCGCCGGTCCGGGCACAGGCTCGGCGACATCCTCGAGGAGCTCGGCGCCACCGCCGCCGGGAGCCTGCTCGACACCTACGCCGCCTTCGTCCGGCCGCAATGGCGCGCACTCGACGTCATCGAGCACGCGGAGCAGGCGATGCACCGCGCCGTCCGCCTCCACGACGACGCGCCGCGCCGCCGCGGCTGCGCGTGGAGCGCTGCGGCGAGGACGAGGTCGTCGTCTTCTACGACTCCGAGCGGAGGCTCTGCGCGTTCGGGCGCGGGGTGATCCGCGGGATCGCCGATCGCTATGGCGAGCACGTCACCGTCACCCAGGTCACGTGCCAGCATCTCGGGGACCCGCAGTGCGAGATCGTCGTCCGCCGGGCGGAGGCGGCGTGACCGGCGGCCCGGCGGATCCAGCCGTCCGGGAGGCGCTCGGGCGGGCGCTGACCGAGGTACGGCCCGCGATGTCCGAGATCGCCTCGTCGCTCGCGGAGGTGGTCGGGCGGGACGCGCCGGCGTATCCCGAGCGCGACCGGGAGCAGTTCCTCCACGCGTTCGAGACGCTCATGCGCGACGCACTCGAGGAGCGCGGCGAGGAGACCCGGCGATTCGTGCTCGAGACCGCGGTCCCCGGGATGCTGCCAGCGGCCGGACGGTGCTGTCGCTCACCGAGGGCCATGTCGCGTTCTTCACGCTGCTGACCGCCCGCATGCTGGAGGCGACGCCGCCCGAGCTGCGCGACGGGGGCGCCGTGTGGCTGGCCTGGTACGCGGGCGGGTTCATGCGCGACGTCATCGAGGTCGCGTGGCGCACGGCGGAGAACGGATGAGTGGCCGGGCCGACCTCTTCGACGAGGTCGTGACCGCCAGCCGGCTGAGCCAGGTGATCGCGCGGTTCACGGTCAGCCGCCTGCTGATCAGCGTTGGCGTCCTGCCGGCCGAGATGACCCCGCGCGATCTGGCGGGCGCGCTGCCGCGACTCGAGGAGGGGCTCTCGGTCTACCTCAGGGGCGACGAGCTGGACGCCGCGCTGACCGAGATCCGGCGGCTGGCCGCCCACGGCTAGCCCCGCGGCGAGCCGGCGAACACCGGCACGGCGGCGCCCGCCTCGGGCGGCGGCGCCGGCGTCTCGCGCGCCCCCTTCCGCGCGGCGCGCACGGCGTCGGCGGTGAAGATGGCGAGCGCGACCCACACGAGCGAGAACCCCGCGAGCCGCGACAGCGGCATTGCCTCGCCGTAGATCAGCACGCCGATGAGGAAGTGGAGGACAGGCGCGAGGTACTGGAGCAGCCCGATGGTGGCGAGCGGGACGCGGATCGCCGCCGCGCCGAAGAGCATCAGCGGCACGGACGTCGTCACCCCGCTGCCGACCATCAGCGCCACGTGGCCGGCGCCCTCGGAGGTGAACGTCGAGCGACCCTCCCCGCTCAGCCACAGCAGGTAGCCGACCGCGGGCAGGACGAGGAACGCGGTTTCGATCGCCAGGCTCTTCGTCCCACCGACGTTCGCGCGCTTCTTGACGAGCCCGTAGAGCGCGAACGAGAACGCCAGGGTGAGCGCGATCCAGGGCGGGCGCCCGTAGTCGACCGTGAGCACCACGACGGCCAGCGCGGCGATCGCGACCGCGAGCTTCTGGTGGCGGCGCAGGCGCTCGTGGAGCACGGTGACCGCCAGGGCGACGGTCACCAGCGGGTTGATGAAGTAGCCCAGCGACGTCTCGACCACGTGGCCCGAGTTCACGCCGTAGATGAACATGCCCCAGTTGACCGTGATCAGCGCCGCCGCGACCGCCAGCAGCCCGACCGTCCGCCGCCCCAGCCCGGCGATCCAGCCGAACCCGCTCGTGAAGGCGAGGACCGCGACGAGGAAGACGAGCGACCAGGCGATCCGGTGGGCGAGGATCTCGACCGGCGCGGCCGGCTTGAGCAGCGGCCAGTAGAGCGGGAAGAAGCCCCAGAGCAGGTACGCGCCGACGCCCGCTGCGAACCCTGTCCTGAGCTTGGCCACCAGGCCAACCTAGCGGCGTGCCTGCGCCAGCTCGTCGGCGACCGCCGACCTGTCGCTGCGCGGCCCGACCGTGCCGACCACCGGCAGGTCGCGCTCGGCGGCGAGCTCGTCGAGCGCGCGCTGCATCTCCCCCGTGACGCCGTCGTAGACCTCGTCGACGTCGGGCCGCGGGCCGTACTCGGCGCGCAGGTCGACCGGCGGCAGGACCTGGAGCGTGATCTGCGCCGGGAGCGGCACCCGGCCGGGCAGGTCGAAGACGGTGAGCCCCCACGGCGGCGCGAACTGCACCGGCAGCACCTTGAGCCGGAACATGCGGTCGAGCCGCAGCAGGCTCGCGGCGCGCTGCCCGCGGGTGATGAAGAGCGCCGTCTCCTGCCCGCCGGCCGCCACCACCCCGACGATCGGGACGCGGTTGGCGAGGGCGAGGCGGATGAAGCCCTTGCGGTCGCCGAACTCGATCCGGTTGGCGTGCGAGGTCGGCCGGTAGCTCTCGTGGTCGCCGCCGGGATAGACGAGCAGCGCCGCCCCCTTGCCCAGCGCGCGCTCGGCGTTCTCGTGCGACGCGGGGATCGTCCCGTACTTGCGCAGCGTCGCCAGGCCGGGGATCGCGAAGACCATGTCGTGCGCGAGCTGGTGGAAGAGGCGGTCGGGCCCGAAGTGGTCGTAGAACTCGTACGCGAAGGCGAACGTGTCGGCGATCAGCGTGCCGCCGGAGTGGTTGCCCACGAGCAGGACGGGCCCGTCGGCGGGGATGTGCTCGAGGCCGCGGACCTTCGGCCGGAAGTAGAGCCGGGTGAGCAGCCGGTAGGCGGGCAGCGTCGCGCGGATGTACTCGGGGTCGCGCTCGTCGAGCGCGTCCTCGGGCCGGGACCGGAGGAGGTCGCCGGCGGCTGCGGCGGCGGTGGCCACGGCGGCGTCGACGCCGCCGCTCACGAATCGCGTCACGGTCGAGAGCATGGGCGTCGGCCTACCCGGCCCGGCGCCCCGCCACCCGGGCGGCGCGGCTCAGGCGGCGACGAGCGCGCGCAGCTCGCGCACGGCGGCCGGCCGGGCGGCCGGAAGGTCGAGCGTCGCGGCGATCCGGCTGCGGTCCATCGCGAGCAGGGCGCGCACGCAGCGCGGGTCGAACTGCGAGCCGGCCTGCGCCTCGACCTCGGCCAGCGCGTCCTCGAGCGAGCGGCGCGCGGCGTAGGGGCGCTCGCTCGTCATGGCGTCGAGCGTGTCGACGACGGAGAAGATGCGCGCCCACAGCGGGATCGCCTCGCCCGCCAGCCCGGCGGGATAGCCCGCGCCGTCCCAACGCTCGTGGTGGTGGCGGACGACGTCGAGCGCGCGCCCGAGCTCCGGGACCCCGGCGAGGATCCGCGCGCCCGCCTCGGCGTGGCGGCGCATCAGCGCCATCTCCGCCGGGTCGAGCCGCCCGGGCTTGTTGAGGATCGCGTCGGGGACGGCGAGCTTGCCGACGTCGTGGAGCAGGA
>JAUJME010000450.1 GCA_030447005.1 Solirubrobacteraceae bacterium
CACCGCGTCGAGCAGCCGCTCCGCCTCGCCGGCGTCGTTGTAGTGCACGAAGCCGGCGCGGATCGCGCCCTCCGGCTCGAGGCCGAGGTGGCTCGAGAGCTCGAACGCGTAGTAGTTGCCCTGCCAGACGGCGATCTCGCGCTCGGCCAGCGCGGTCGCGACCGCCTCGGGCGCCTGGCCGTCGACGGAGAACATCAGCGTCGAGGTGCGGTTGCGGGCGGCGCCGTGGAGGCGGACGCCGGGCGTCGCCGCCAGCCCCGCGAGGGTGGCGCCCAAGAGGGCGTCCTCGTGGGCGCGGACCGCGTTCCAGTCGAGCGAGCGGGTGTAGTCGGCGGCGGCCGCCACGCCCGCGAGCGCCTCGAAGGGCAGCGTCCCGAGCTCGAAGCGGTCGGGCACCTCGTCGGGCGACGGCTCGAGCTTGTCGGGATGGAGGCTCTCGAGCAGCGCCGGGCTCGCGCAGAGGATCCCCACGTGCGGGCCGAACCACTTGTAGGCGGAGCAGGCCAGCACGTCGCAGCCGAGCGCGCCGAGGTCGAGCGGCCGGTGCGGCGCGGCGTGGACCGCGTCGACGTAGACGCGCGCGCCCCGCGCCCGGGCGGCCGCGACGATCCCCTCGAGGTCCGGGATCGTGCCGACCGCGTTGGAGGCGGCGGTGACGGCGACCCAGCGCGTGCGCTCGGAGAGGACGGCCTCGACCGCGGCGGCCGGCAGCTCGAGCGTCTCGGGGTCCGGCTCGGCGAAGACGACGCGGGCGCCCGCGCGCTCGGCGGCGATCACCCACGGGCGGACGTTGGCGTCGTGGTCGAGGCGGGTGCAGACGACCTCGTCGCCCGGGCCGAGGTCGCGCGCCACCGTCGCGGAGAAGCGCATGGTCAGCGCGGTCATGCTCGGGCCGAAGACGACCCCTGCCGGGTCGGCGCCCAGCAGCGTGCCGACGCTCGCCCGCGCGGCGGCCACGAGCTCGTCGGTCGCGCGGGCCGCGGCGAAGACGCCGCCGTGGTTGGCGCTCGAGCCCGAGCGCATCCAGTCCGTCATCGCGTCGATGGCCGAGTCGACCATCTGGGTGCCGGCCGGGCCGTCGAGGCGGGCCCAGCCGCCGGCCAGGCCGGGGAAGCGGTCACGGTTCACTTAGAGGACCTCCAGGGCGCGCGACACCGTCGCGCGGTCGACGTCGTAGGAAAGCCGTGCGAGGGCGCGCTCGGGCGGGGCCCACTCGAGCGCGTCGACCTCGTCGTTGGACTCGAAGTCCGCACCGCCGGGGCGGGCCTCCATGAGCCAGTAGCGGACCGCCTTGGCGCGGCCCTTGTGGTCGCGGTAGCCGACCGGCTCGAGCTCGGCGCCGAGCTCGCCGCGCACGCCGATCTCCTCCTCGACCTCGCGGACGGCGGCCGCGGCCCAGTCCTCGCCCGGATCGAGCTTGCCCTTGGGCAGCGACCAGTCGTCGTAGCGCGGGCGGTGCACGACGGCGATCTCCACCTCGCCGCCGGAGTCGCGGCGCCACACGACGCAGCCCGCGGCCTTCACCTCGGCGGAGTCGGGGTCCATGGCCGCATCCTGGCAGCCCGCTCGATCGCCCGGCGGCGCGACCGTCCTGACGCCGGTCCCCTGGACGTTCGCGGCGGGCGACGGGCGAACTGCGGCTGGTGAGGAGGGGAGGCAGACGCCGACGCGGCGGTCCCGCGGAACCGAACGTCGCTCCACGGCCCGCCGGCGGTCCGTCGCTCGACGTTCGCGGCGGCGGAAGGGCTCTCCCGGCTGACATCGAGCCACAAACTTGACGCATGCGTCACCTTTGCCTACCGTGCGCGACATGACCCAGCTTCCCAAGGCCTGCGTGATCGGCGCCGGCTCGTCCGGCATCACCGCCGTCAAGGCACTCCACGATCGCGGCTTCGACGTCGACTGCTACGAGAAGTCCGACCGCGTGGGCGGCAACTGGGTCTGGGGCAACTCCAACGGCATGAGCGCCGCCTACCGCTCGCTGCACATCAACACCTCGCGCGAGCGCATGGAGTACTCCGACTTCCCGATGCCGAAGTCCTATCCCGACTTCCCGCACCAC
>JAUJME010000451.1 GCA_030447005.1 Solirubrobacteraceae bacterium
GTCCTCTGCAGCCAGGCGTCGAACGGCTCGCCGGTGATCAGCTCGTAGGCCTCGACGTACTTCGCGCGCGTGCCGGCGACGATGTCGTCCGGGATCTCCGGTGCGGGCGGCTGCTTGTCCCAGCCGGTGCCCGACGCCCAGTCGCGCACGAACTGCTTGTCGAAGCTCTTCTGGCCGCGGCCGGGCGCGTAGTCCGCGGACGGCCAGAAGCGCGACGAGTCGGGCGTCAGCACCTCGTCGCCCAGCACGAGCTCGCCGGACGCCGGGTCCAGGCCGAACTCGAACTTCGTGTCCGCGAGGATCACCCCGCGCGTGCGGGCGTGCTCGTTGGCGAAGCTGTAGAGCGCGATCGAGGCGTCGCGCAGGCGGCCCATCAGGTCGCGGTCGCCCACCAGCTCGGCCGCGCGGTCGAAGTCGATGGCCTCGTCGTGGCCCTCCTCGGCCTTCGTCGACGGCGTGAAGATCGGCTGCGGGAGGCGCTCGGACTCCTGGAGCCCCGGTGCCAGCTCGATGCCCGAGACCGCGCCGGTCGCCTGGTAGTCCTTCCACCCGGAGCCGGTGATGTAGCCGCGCACGACGCACTCGACCGGCAGCATCTCCAGCTTGCGGGCGACGATCGCGCGCCCGCGGACCTCCTCCGGCACGCCGTCGGTGGCGGAGACGAAGTGGTTGGGGACGAGGTGCCCGGTCCGCGAGAACCAGAACACCGACAGGCCCGTGAGGACCTTGCCCTTGTCCGGGATCCCGTTCGGGTGGACGACGTCGTACGTCGAGATGCGGTCCGAGGCGACCATGAGCAGCCGATCGCCCAGGTCGTACATCTCCCGGACCTTCCCCGACGCCAGCAGCGGCAGTTCGGCGAGAGCGGTCACCGCAGGCAAGCTAGCAACGCCACCGGCGGAGTTCGGAGCCGAACGAGCACGTTGCGGCGTCGCGGCGGTCGGGTCGGCGCCTCCTGCTCACGCGGATCTCGCCGAGGCCAGCGCCTGCGCCACCGTCGCCGCCACCGCAAGCGGTTCGGCCGCGAGCCGCCGGTCGGTCAGCGCGAGCACCGTGACCCCGCGGACGGTCAGCGCCGCGCGCTTGCGGCGGTCGCGCTCGAAGGCGACGCGATCGCCGTGCGTGAAGAAGGCGTCGACCTCGACCGCGAGGCGGTGCTCCGGCCAGTACGCGTCGACCTCCTCGCCGGCGACGAAGACGTTGGTCTGCGGCAGCGGGAGGCCCGCGTTGCGCACGATCTCGAGCAGCCGTCGTTCGTTCTGCGAGCGGGTCCTGTGCGGTCCCTCGCCGATCAGCGCCCTCACGCGGCGCGTGCCTCGGCGCGCGAGCTCATCCTTGGCGTCCGGCTCTCGTGCGAGCACCTCGGCGACGAGCCGCTCGAGCGCCGCGGTGCTCAGGTGGCACGTCAGGTCGAGGACGATCCGCGCGGGGCTGGTGAGGGAGAGCCCGCGGTACGTGCGGACGTCGGCGCCGGGCAGGTGGGTCGTGCGGTGCACGACGATGCCCGGCCGACTGCGGCGGTTGCCCGTGGCCAGCAGCTCGACCGGCCCACTCGCATGGGGCGGCAGGACGCCCCACACCGCGCCCGCACTCCCGCGCGCGAGCACCGCGCCGGGCACGGCGAGCAGCGCCGCCCGCTCCCGGCCGAGCGGCGGCAGGAGCGGCGAGCCGACGACGAAGACGCCACGGTGCTGAGGGTGCAGGCGGCCGTGGCGCACCCGCCACTCCCACTCGCCCTGGGTCGCGCCGAGGGCGCGGAGCTGGGCGATCGAGATGACGTTCTGCTGCGTCCGCGCCACCTCCGCGATCCGTCGATCCACGTGGAGTTCGTGACGCGCGGCGGCTTCCGCGCGGTCGGTGTCACGTTCTCCGTCCATGCCACGGGAAACGTGACGCGCGCCGCCTCGGGTCGGGGAGGTGTCACGTTCTCGCGGCGGCGGCGGCGGCGGGGGCGGGGGGCCGGGCGGCGGCATGGACCGGACGCTCCCTCACCCGAGCCGTTGGGCCACGCCGGCGCGGCAGAACCGGCGCAGAGGAGCGCGCAAGCTGCGCGGAACTAG
>JAUJME010000452.1 GCA_030447005.1 Solirubrobacteraceae bacterium
GACCCGCAGGAGGTCGACGTGCATCGTCTCGCCGCGCACGGGATGGCGCTGGATGTCCTTGACGATGACCGGCTCGCCGCCGGACCCGTCGAGGGAGAGGTCGAGGACGGCGCCCGAGTGCGCGAGGGTGGTGCGCAGCAGCTTCGCGTCGACCTCGAAGGTCCGCGGCTCGCCGTCGCCGCCGTAGAGGACGCCGGGGACGAGGCCGCGGCGGCGCAGGCGGCGGGTCGCGCGAGACCCCTCGACGGGGCGCGAGGCGACGGGGAGGGAGGTGGTGTCCGATCCGGCCATAAGGATTGGCCATCCTAGCGAAGGGGCGTCGAAACCGGCTTGCGCACAGGGCCCTGCGGGGTACTCTCGCTCCATGACGCCCGACGAGGAGCTGGTGCTGATCTTCGGCGCTCTCCACCTCGTCGCCGCCGTGCTCGGCGGCGTGCTGCTGATGATGTTCATGCGCTCGGAGGAGACCACCGAGTGGCGCCCGGAGTCCGAGGACGACGAGCCGGGCGGCGGGGGCAACGACCGGACGTCGGGGAGCCCGAAGCACAGCCCGCCCCCGCCGGGCGGGATCCCGCTCCCTGACGCCGAGCAGTCGGGCACCCGCTTCCGCGGCCCGGGCCGCCTGGCCGACGCCCACCCGCGCCGGCGCAGCCGGGTGACCCCCGAGCGGGCCCCGGACCCCCAGCGCCCGCCCGCCCGGCGCCGGTAGCGAGCGGCGGCCGGGTCCGCCATGACCACGGTGACCGACGACCTCGACGGCCTGCTCGAGCTCGTGCACCCGGCCGACGAGGCCGATGAGCACGACGTCGCGCTCGTCGAGGCGGTCAGCACCAGCGAGCGCGGGCTGCGGCTCGTCCTCGACGCCCGCCGGACCTACGACATCCACGCGCCGCACAGCCGCTGGCAGATCGACTGCGGCGGGGTGGCCGAGTCACGGCTCGAGCTCGGCGAGTGGACGGAGCTGTCGGTCGACCTCGACCACGCGCTGTCGTGGGACTGCCAGTACCGGCGCGAGGCCATCTACCTCGCCGGTGCGGTGGAGCGACCGGCGGCGCTCGCCGCCGACCTGCTCGAGCACGACGAGCGGCTGCTGTCGCCGGGGCGCTCCCGGCGCTGGCTCAACGCGATGGTCCCGCTGCGCTCGCTGATCGACGGCGGTCACGGGCTGGTCGCCTGCGGGCCCCTGCCGGCGATCGAGCTCTACGGGCGGCTCATGGCGGCGCACGGCGCCCGCTGCGCCCGGCTGCGGGAGGCCGACCCGGACCTGCCGCGCGAGATCGCCGACGCGGTGGCCGCGGGCGACGGGCTCCAGACGCTCCTGCTCGACGACTCCTACGTGGTCGCCGCCCGGCTCGAGGCCCGGCGGGTCTAGCGGCCTCGGCGCGCCGGGGACGGCGGTGCGGGGCCGCCGAGGCCCAGCTGGTCCGTCTGGCTGAAGGACCGCTGGACGTCGAACCAGGCCGGCTTGCGCGCGAAGTTCCCGTAGAAGGTCAGCCCCTTCTGGTGGACGGGCGGGTTCGGCCGCGGGTTGCCGCCCTCCCAGCCCGGGCGGACGCGGAACTCGTTGAGCGCCCAGTAGAGCGCCCCGCTGAGGTACGGCTTGCCGTCCAGCGTGGCGAGGTTGTAGTTCACGTACTCGCGCTGGAAGGCGTAGGTCCCCTTCTCCTCGACGGGGCCCTCCCGGTTGGCCTCCGCGCCGAACTCGGTGACGACCAGCGCCTTGTCCGGATAGCACCCGCGGACCTGGTCGAGGAACGGCGAGAGGCCGCGGCGGTCGAACAGCGAGCCGTTGGGGCCGGGGTACCAGCCGAAGTACTCGTTGACGCCGATGACGTCGAGCGGCCCGTACTCGGGCTGGCAGCCGGAGGACGGGTAGCCCGCCACCGCGAGGCCGACGGGCCGCGACGGGTCGAGCGCCTTGGCCTGCGCCGCCGCCCGGCGGATGTAGTTGGCCTGCACCGGCCCCGGCTTCGACGACAGCTCGTTGGCGATCGACCACAGGATCACGGACGGGTGGTTGGCGAACGTCTCGATGTTCTTGGCGAGCTCCTTGGCGGC
>JAUJME010000067.1 GCA_030447005.1 Solirubrobacteraceae bacterium
GGCCCGCGTCGAGGCCGGCGACCGTGGCGTCGGGCCGCATCCGGGCCACGCCGCCGCCCACCCGCGCCGCGACGATCCCGCACGGCGCCCGCACCGCGCGGCCGCCGCCGGCCTCCGGGGCGGCGGGCGCCCCAGCGCCGCGGACCTCCGCCACCGCCACGGCGCGCCGCTGGCGGTCCGCGCCGCTCGTCCCGGGCGGAAAGCGCGCGGCGAGCACCTCGAGGCGGAACCGCCGCGCCCGCACCGGCGCCGGCAGCGCGACGCGGCCGCCCGGCCCGACGGCCAGCGGCGGCGTCGCGCGCCCGCCGGCCACCAGCCGGACCCGCGTCGGGCGGCGCAGGGCGCCGCGCGCCGGGACGAGCTCGAGCGCCCGCACGCTCACCGCGCGCGGCGCGCTCCACTCGAGCCACGCCGGCCGGCCCGGGAGCCACAGCCCGACCCAGGCGGTCGCCGGCGAGCCGTCGAGCGCCCGCGAGGCACGGCGCCCGGCGATCCCCTCGTAGCGCCCGGAGGACTCGGCGCGCACGCCGCCCGCGGTGCCCGCGAGCGCGTCGAGGGCGGAGTCGGGGGCGTCGGGCGCGACGGTCGCCCAGCCGTCGGCGGCGTAGGCGCGGGGGACCGGGGGCGAGAACCGCCGGTCCAGGCCGCGCTCGGCGTCGCCCGTGTCGCGCAGCAGGCCGGCCTGCGGCGTGCCGGTCACCGGCGAGCGGCGGAACGGGACGTCGCCCGTCGTGCGCTCGAAGAGGTAGCTGAGCGGCGCCCGCCGCAGGTCGGCGCCGCGCAGCGCCGTCTCCAGGCGGGTCGGCAGCCGCAGCGACTCGTCCGCCCGCACGCCGGGGATGCGGAGCTCGGCGATCCCGCCCGCCGCCGGCTCGTCCGGCCGGTCGACCACCTTGGCGATCCGGACGCGGAGACCGCGCACGCCGCGCAGCCGGACGGGAAGGCGGTTCGGGCCGGGGCGCAGCGCCCACCGCCGGCCGCCCACCCGGACCGCCGTCGTCCGCCCCCGCGCGTCGGCGTGGCCCGTGACCTCGATCCACGGCACGTCGCGGGCGGCCGGGAAGCCGACGTCGAGCCGGCGCCGGTCCTCGGGCACCGCGACGTCGGCCAGCCAGCTCGTCGTTCCGTCGCCGTCGAGCGCGGCGAACGGCCGGTGCTCGGGGAACTGGGGGCCGAACGGCGAGCTCGGCGCGCGGACGTGGCGGACCCCGCCCGCGAGGACCGCCACGGTGCGCACGTCGTCGGCGGCCTCGGGGAACGGGTCGAGGCGGACGGTGCCGCGGACCACCGGATCGTCCGGGACGAGAGTCGGTCCGGAGACGGCCCGCAGCCGCGAGGCGGCGAGCGCGCGGCGGCGGTTGCCGTCGGCGACGACCACCTCGGCGCCGCCCTCCGCCGCCCGGCGCAGCTCGGCCGGCGAGGCGTCGGCGGCGTGCAGGAGGGCGCGGCGCACGTCGAGGCCGCCCACCGCCGCCAGGCCGGTCAGCGCGCCGGCGCTCCCGTCGAGCAGCACCGGCCGCTCGCGCGCGTGGACGCGGACCATGCCGGGGGCACCCGGCACGTCGCGGCGGGCGACGTGGGGCAGGCGGGCGGGCGGCGCGAGCGAGCCGGCCGCCGCGGCCACGCTGCGGCGCTTCCCGTAGCTGCGGTCGGGCGGCCCGAGCGCGGCGTCGAGCTGGCGGGCCGCTTCGGCCGCGCCGATCGCGCCGCTGCGGGCCCGGTCGGTGTCGGCGCCCGAGACCACCGCGCCGGCGCCCATCAGCCGCAGCAGCGGCGGCAGCTGCCCCGGCAGCAGCCGCTGCTGCTGGACGAGGGCGTCGACCGTCCACAGCAGCTCGGTCGCGCGCAGGTCGCCGTAGGGGACGATCGTGCGCCCGGCCACCGGCCGGTCGGCCAGCACGGGGAGAACGGGGTCGTACGTCCCTCCCCACGTGTGGCTGGCGAACAGCCTGCCGGGGAGCTCGACCGCGCGGGTCCCGGGCGCGAGCTCTGAGTCGACGCCGTCCGCCGCCGCGCGCCACGCCGCGGGGATCGACTCGAAGCTCAGCGTCGAGTCGACGGCCTGCCCGCGCACGAGCGGCCAGGCGCTCAGGCAGAGGAGCGCCGTAGCCGCCCCGACGAGAGCCACCCGGCCCGCGCCGCGCAGCCGCCGCCAGGCCTCACCGGCGGCCGCGCCGCCCAGCAGCGCCACGCCGAGGGCGATCAGCGGCGCCGCCTTGTAGGTCGTCCGCAGGAAGCGCAGCGGCGCGACCTGCTCGTAGGCGACGTGGGCCGCCCGGCGCAGCGGCGTCCCCTCCGGGTAGCCCAGCGAGACCGCGAGCACGCCGAGGAGGACCAGCCCGAGCGCGTAGGGGGCGTAGCGCCAGCCGCGCGTCCACAGCAGGCCGCCGAGCGCGACCGCGGGGACCAGCAGCGTCGCCGCGACAGTCGGGACGAAGAAGAGCAGCGTCCCGGCGTCGGCCTGGAACGGCCGCAGGATCCCCGTGTAGCCCGTGCCGGCGTACATCGTCCAGTAGCCCATGAGCCGCAGCGACTCCGACGCGCTGGTCGTCGTCCAGATCGTCCCGGGCTGCTCGGTGAACGCCAGGAAGTCGGTCCCGTGGAGCGTCTGCACGAGGACGGGGACGACCCACCAGGCCGACGCGAGCGCGACCAGCAGCGCGGTCCGCGCCCCGAACGCGCGGGCGGCGCGCCACGCCGCCCCGCCCGTCGCCGCCTCGAAGACCACGAGCGCGACCGCGGGGACGAGCATCCATCCCGCCACCGCGGCGTTGATCCCGGCGCCCGAGGCGGTGACGAGCAGCGCGAACGCGGCGGGCCACCACCAGCCGCGCGGGGCGCGCAGCCCGCGGTGGGCGGCGAGCACGAGCCACGGCATCAGCGCGTAGGCGAGCAGCGTCACCGACGTCCGGCCCGCGAAGACGACGACGTACGGGTTGAGCACCGCCATCGCCGCCGCGCCGAGCGCCGCGACGCGGTGCTCGGGTCCCATCAGCGCCCGCACGAGCGCGGCGGTCCCCAGCGCCGCGACGGCGAGCAGCGCGCCCAGCCACAGGCGGTGGGTGAGCCACGGCGCCAGGCCGGCGAGATGGCCCAGCGCGAACCAGGGGCCCATCGGCACCAGGTAGCCCGCGTACTGGCCGCCCTGGACATGGCCGAGGTCACCCGTCGGCGACCACACGGCGCCCACGCCGGCCAGGAAGCCGACCGGATCGACGTGGAGATCGACCTTCGTGTCGGCCGAGGCGAGCCCGGGCCGCTGGAGCAGGGCGAGCGCGAACGCCAGGGCGGTGATCGCCGCGGTGTCGGCGTGGGTGCGCAGGGACCGCATGGCGGCGCCGCAGCGTAGCGGCGGGCCGGGCGTCTAGGCTCGGCCCGATGCGCCGCTCCGCCCTCCCCGTCGCGGCGGCCGTCCTGCTCGCGCTGCCGGTCGCGCTCGCCCCGTTCGACGGGGGCTACGGGGAGGTCCCGCGGATCGTCGCCGGGCTCGTCGCGTGGGCGCTGGTGCTCGCCGCGGCGCTGCTGGCGCCCGTCCCGCTCCCCCGCGGCGGCGCCGCGCGGCTGGCCCTGGGCGGCCTCGCCGGCCTCGCCGTGCTGACCGCGCTCTCGATCGCCTGGGCGCCCCAGGCCGCGCCGGCCTTCGGCGACGCGCAGCGCCTCGCGCTCTACCTCGGCGCAGGGGTCGCCGGGGTCGCCCTGCTCCGCCACGCCGGGCGCTGGGTCGAGCCGGCGATCGCCGCCACCTGCTCAGCCGTCGTCCTCACCGGGCTGTCGGAGCGTCTGGTGCCCGCGCTCGTCGAGCTGGCGCCGTCGGCCTCGGCGGGCGGGCGGCTCGAGCAGCCGCTGGGCTACTGGAACGCGATGGGAGCGGTGGCCGCGATCGGCCTGGCGCTCTGCGCCGGGCTGGCGGCCGACCGGAGTCGCGACGCCCGCCTGCGCGCCGCGGCCGCCGCGGCGGCGCCCGTGCTGGGGGCCGGCGCGGTGCTCTCCTTCTCGCGCGGCGCCCTGCTCGCGGCGGCGGCCGGCCTGCTCGCGGTCGTGCTCTCGCGCGCCACCCTGCCGGCCCTGCGCACCGTGGCGCTCCTCGGCGGCGCCGCGGCGCTGGGCGGGCTCGCCGCCGCCGCGCTCCCCGCGGTCGCCGACCTCGAGGCGCCGATGGCCGACCGGCGCGGCGAGGGGGCGATCCTCGCGCTCGTCCTCGCCGTGCTCGCGGGCGGCGCCGCCTACGCGCGCCCCCGGGCGGCGGGCGGTCCGGGCGCCGCGCTGCCGCGCGGTCTCGTCCGGGGGGGCGCGCTCGCCGCCGTCGCGGCAGCGATCGGCGGCGGCGCGCTGCTCGTCGCCGCCGACCGCGGGCCGCGGACCGGCACGCCGGGCTTCGGCGCCACGCCGGCGCGGCTCGGCACGGTCGAGAGCAACCGCTACGCGTACTGGCGCGTGGCGGCCGGCACCTGGGCCCGCCACCCGCTCGCCGGCGCCGGCGCCGGCGCCTTCGCCGTCGAGTGGCTGCGCGAGCGGCCCGTGACCGAGGGCGCGCGCGACGCCCATTCGCTGCCGATCGAGACGGCCGCGGAGCTCGGGCTGCTCGGCCTCGCCGCGCTGCTCGCGCTGATCGCGGGGGTGGTGCGCGCCGGGGTGGCGCTCCAGCGGGCGGCGCCGGGTGCATGGGCGGCGGCGTTCGGCGGGCTGGCCGCCTGGAGCGTCCACGCCCTCCTCGACTGGGCGTGGGAGATCCCGTCGGTCAGCCTGCTGGCGCTGCTGCCGGCGGCGGCGCTGCTGGCCGCAGCGGATCCCGAGCCCGCTCCCTGAGCGCGAGCCAGACGATCGCCGCCGCGGCGCCCGCCTGCACCGCGAGGACCACCGTGGCGATCCCCTCCGGCGTGTCGACGGTGGCGAGCAGCACGCCCTCGGCCGCCGCCGCCGCCGCGAGGACGGCCAGGAACGCCAGCCGGTGCAGGCCGAGGAGGAACTGGACCGACAGGTACGTGAGCGCGAGCAGCCCGTAGGCGATCCCGAGGACGAGCAGGTACCCCGCCGCGGTGGCGTAGTCGGGGCCGAAGGCGGTCCGCAGCACGAGCGCGGGAACCGCGGCGTAGGCGACGCAGGCCGGCACGACGATCAGCGCCGTCAGCGCGAACGCCCGCAGGAGCACCCCGCGCGGCTCGCGGCCCTCCGTCGCGCGGTGGACGGCCTCGGGCAGCAGCCAGAGCCCGATGCCGACGGCGATCCACACCACCGCCTTGGCCGCCACCGTCGCCGCCGCGTAGACACCCGCGGCCTCCTCGGCGAGGACGTGGCGGGCGACGATGACGTCGAGGTTCTGAAGGCAGGCGACGAGGCCGAGCGCGGCGATCGGGAGCGCCGCCCCCGACATCAGCGTGGCGATCCGCCGCGGGCGCGGGCCCGCGACCGCCGGGCCGAGCCGGTGCAGCAGGACCGCGCCCACGAGCGCCGCCGCGAGCGCGAACGCCGTCGCGGTCCCGAGGTAGGCGCCGGTGACGCCGAGCCCCGCCTCCGCCAGCACGACGCCCCCGGCGAGCCGCCCCGCCGCCTCGATCACGAGCGAGGCGCCGACGATCCGGTAGGCGCGCCGGGCGAGCAGGACCCCGCGCAGGACGCAGAGCACGAGCCACAGCACCGCGGTGACCGGCACGGCGGCGGCCGCCCACGCCTCCTCGACGTTGACGAGCGCCCCGAGCGGCTCGCGCAGCAGCGCGGAGACGACCGCCACCGCGGCGATCGCGAGCGGCACGCGGCGGATCCACGCCCGCACGGTCGAGGAGAGCTCGGCGCCCTCGCCCAGCCGCCCCAGCGCGGTCATCCGCGTCGCCGCCACCTGGAGGGCGGAGCCCGGCACGAACAGGATCAGCGACAGGTTCATCAGGGCGGCCAGCGATCCGTAGCCATCCGTGCCGAGCAGGCGGGTGAAGATCAGCGTGATGACGACGCCGAGCAGGTTGTTCGCCATCGTCGCCGCCGCGAGCCCGGCCGCGCGGAGGGTCTCCGGGTCGGCGAGCGCGGCACGGGCGCTGCGCGCGGCGGATCGGGGAACCAGGGCGCCGGCCACGCCGCCACGCTAGTGGACGCGCCCGCGGGAGTCCCGGGCACTCCCGCCGTCCGTGCCCGCGGCTACTCTTCCGCGCCATGGCCTCCCGGACCCACCTCGCCGCGCTGCTCGCGGCCGCCCTGCTGGCGGGTTCGCCCGCCGTGGCCGTCGCGCAGACCCCCGGCGACGAGCAGTACCAGGATCCCTTCGGCGACCAGGTCCCGCAGGACGAGGCCACCCCGGAGAGGGAGCGCGACACGGAGGCCGCCCAGGAGGAGGAGCAGGAGGAGCCCGAGCCGCTGCAGGGCACGCCGCCCGGCATCGGCGAGGACGAGGAGCCCGCCGAGCCGGCGCAGGAGCCCGAGCCCGCCCAGCCGCCGGCCGCGGAGGCCGCCCCGGCGCAGCTCCCCAACACGGGCACCGAAGCGGGCCTGATCGGCCTGGCCGGCCTGGGGATGGTGCTGTGCGGGACAGGCCTGCGCCTGCGCCTGCGGCCGCATGGCGAGCGGCCCGCCTGAGGGCGCCCGCGTCCTGGAGAGCGCGTCGGCGCTCGACACGGAGCGCGCCGGGGCGGAGCTGGCGGCCGGGCTCTCGCCCGGCGACGTCGTCCTCGTCTCGGGTGACCTCGGCGCGGGGAAGACCACGTTCGTCCGCGGCGCGCTGCGGGCGCTCGGCGTGCGCGAGGCGGTGACGAGCCCGACCTTCGTGGTCGGCCACCTCTACGAGGGCGCGGCGGGCCCGCTCGCCCACCTCGACCTCTACCGGCTCGGCGCGGGCCTCGCCGACGAGGACCCCGGCCTGCTCGATCCCTACTTCGGCCCGGACGTCATCTCGTTCGTCGAGTGGCCCGAGCGCGCGGGGAGCGACGGCGGCCCGGCCGGCGAGCGCGCGGTGGTCGCGCGCGTCGCGCTCGAGCACGCGGGAGGCGACCGGCGGCGGCTGCGGATCGCGGGCCCCGCCGCCCCGTGAGCCCCGGCGGCGCCATCGTCGGCTTCGACACCGCGACGCCCGCCACCGCCGCGGCCGTCGTGCGCGCCGACGGCCGGGCGTTCGAGGCCCGCGACGACCCCGCGCCCGGCGCGCGCCCGGCGCACGCCGCCCGGCTGCTCGCGCTCGTCGAGCAGGTCCTCGCCGAGGCGGGGATCGGGTGGGACGGCGTGGCCCGGCTGGCGGTCGGGGTCGGGCCGGGGGGCTTCACCGGGCTGCGGATCGGCGTGGCCACCGCGCGCGCACTCGCCCAGGGTCACGGGCTGCCGGTGGTCGGCGTCGGGTCGCTCCATGCCCTGGCCGAAGGCGCGCCGGCCGAACACCCGGCCGTCGCCGCCGTGCTCGACGCCCGCCGCGGCGAGGTGTTCGCCGCCGTCTGGCGCGCCGGCGAGCTCGAGCTGGCCCCCGCCGCGCTGGCGCCCGCCGCGCTGGCCGAGCGGCTGGAGGGCGCCCCGCCCGTGCTGGCGGTGGGGGACGGGGCGGTACGCTTCCGTGACGAGCTCGAACGGGCCGGGGCGACGATCCCGGACGACGGCTCGCCCGCGCACCGCATCAGCGCCGTGCACATCTGCCGGCTGGGAGCGGGCGGCGAGCCGGCCGGCCGCGACGCGCTGCTTCCGGACTACCGCCGCGAGCCCGACGCCACCCCGCACAAGCCCAGCCCTGCCCCTGAGTGAGCGCTCCCCCCGTCGCCCCCATCGAGGTCCGCCGCCTCGCCTACGCCGACCTCCCGCAGGTCACGGCGATCGAGCG
>JAUJME010000453.1 GCA_030447005.1 Solirubrobacteraceae bacterium
CGCTGCCGGGGTCGCGCTGCTGGCGGGCGCGCTGATGCACGACCTCGCGGCCGGCGAAGCCTCCGTCGGCGGAGTCCCGCAAGTGCTCCTCGCGCTCTTCCTCGTCCACCGGCTCACGCCGCCCGCGAGCCGCCTCGCCGCCCTCGCGGCGGGAGTCGCCGTCGCCGCGGTCCTCCTCGCCCTCCCGGAGCATGGCCTGCTGCACCCCGAGATCCAGGTCATCAGGTGAGCCGCGGGTAGGCTCCCGCGCCGTGGCGGACGTCGGCTTCATCGGCCTGGGGATCATGGGCGCGCGGCAGGCGGCGAACCTCCGCCGCGCCGGCCACGAGCTGACGGTCTACAACCGCACCCGCGCCACCGCGGAGGCGTGGGCGGCCGAGCACGGCGCCCGGGTCGCCGATTCGCCGCGGGGCGTGGCCGAGCGCTGCGACGTCGTGATCTCCATGGTCGTCGACTCCGACCAGGTCGAGCACGTCCTGCTCGCCGAGCCCGACGGGGCGGTCCACGGGGCGCGCGACGGCGCCCTGTTCGTCGACATGTCGACCATCGCCCCGGCGCGGACGCGGGCGATCGGCGCGCGGCTCGCCGAGCGCGGCGTCGCCTTCCTCGACGCGCCGGTGACCGGCTCGGCGCCCAAGGCCGCCGACGCGACGCTGACCATCATGGCCGGCGGCGAGGCCGCCGACTTCGAGCGCGTACGGCCGCTGCTCGAGGCGATGGGCCGGCTCGTGATCCACGTCGGCGAGCTCGGCCAGGGCGAGATGGTCAAGCTCATCAACAACGCGGTCGCCGCCGTCAACGCCGCGACGGTCGCCCAGGCGCTGGTCGTCGGGCGGCGGACGGGGGTCGACCTCGACAAGCTCGTCGAGGTGATGGGCGCCGGCTCGGGCGCCTCGGCGATGCTCGCGCTCAAGGCCGGGCCGATGCTCGAGCACGACTTCTCGCCGCTGTTCAAGCTCGCCCACATGCTCAAGGACGTCCGCCTCTGCCTCGAGGAGGGCCAGGCGGCCGGCGTGCCGTTCCCGGCGGCCGCCGCGGCGCGCGAGCTCTACACCGCGGCGCTCGGCCGCGGGCTCGGCGACCAGGACTTCGCGGCGGTGCTCGAGGCGGTCGAGGGGCTGGCGGGCACGGAGCTGTAGTGGGTACGGCCCGGTGAACGCGGTTTTGGGCAGAAACCGCGTGTTTCCAGGCAAGTTATGAGTTTGCCGGACATTGTGCATAGTATGTGACCTCCCGCCGGGGCAGACGCTGGACACGGGCGGGCTGGCCGCTTCCAACCCTCGCAACACCCCCTCTCCCTATGCCAATTGCCTTCAAAGAATGGGCTGTCACCGTGCGCGCGCTCGCCGAAGGCGAGCAGCTCCTCACCCTGCGCAAGGGCGGCATCCGCGAGCCCGACAAGCACTTCTCCGTCGAGCACGACCGCTTCTTCCTCTATCCCACGTTCGACCACCAGCGCTCCGACCTCGTCCGCGAGTCCCACCAGCCCGAGATCCGCCGGGCGCTCGAGGAGGGCGTGTGGGCGGACGGCGAGCCGCCGGCCCACGCGCTGACCCAGGTGGTTGCGAGCAAAGCGAGCAGGGGTGGGATCGCTCAGCCCGACCGGGTCCGGATCCGCGCCTGGGCGGAGGTGGCCGGCTCCTACACGATCACCGACCGCCGGGCGGTCGACGCGCTGTCGCCCTTCTACGTCTGGACGCCGGACTACGCCGAGAAGCGCCTGGCGTGGAAGCGCCGGCATCCGCTGCACGTCCTGCTGCTGCGGACCTACCGCATCCCGCGTCCCGTGACCGTCAAGGTGCGCGACGAGTACGGCGGCTGCCGCTCGTGGCTCGAGCTCCACCGCGACCTGCCCTTCGAGGGCACCCCGGTCCTCTCCGACGAGGAGTTCGACCGGGCGTCGGAGGAGATCGCGGCCATCGCCGAGAGCAGCGGCGCGCCCGCCTACGCCTGAGGGGACCGGCGTCCCGGGCCATGGCGTGGCTCGAGACGCCCTCCGCCACCTTCACCGCGCGCCACGACGCGCGCGACGCCGACGACGCCGCCGCCGTCCTCG
>JAUJME010000068.1 GCA_030447005.1 Solirubrobacteraceae bacterium
TGGCAGGCCGGCCACGGCTGGCCGCAGCTCGACATCTCGCGCTCGATCGCCGCCGGCGGGTCGACGAGCTCTGAGCCCTGGTGGGCGGTCGTGCCGTTCCAGATCCTGCTCATCAGCCCCATGCTGGCGCCCGTCTGGATCGCCGGGCTCGTGCGGCTGTTCCGCGATGCGGCGGTGCGCGACTTCCGTTTCCTGGCCTGGGCGTGGGTGGTGCTCGCGCTCGTGTTCATGGCGACGGCGGGCAAGCCGTACTACCTCGCCGGGCTGCTGCCCGCGCTGCTCGGCGCCGGCGCCGTCCCGGTCGACCGCTGGCTCGAGCGCGGCCGCGCGCCGGCCCGCAAGGCGGCGCTCGCCGGCGCCGTCGCGCTCAGCGCGGTGATCGGCGCGACGATCTCGCTGCCCGTGCTCCCGCCGGGCTCGACCGAGCCGGTGGTCGCCGTCAACGAGGACGTCGGCGAGACGATCGGCTGGCCGCAGCTCGCCCGGACGGTCGCCGGCGTCCACCGGCGGCTGCCGGACGCGCGCCGCGCGGTGATCGTCACCGGCAACTACGGCGAGGCCGGCGCGATCGAGCGCTACGGCCCGGCACTCGGGCTGCCGCGCGCCTACTCCGGCCACAACGCCTTCCACGCATGGGGCCCGCCGCCGGGCGACGGCCCGGTGATCGCCCTCGGGCTGGCGCCGCGCGACCGCGCGCGGCACCTGCGCGACTGCCGCGTCGCCGCGAGGATCGACAACCGCGCCGGCGTCGAGAACCAGGAGCAGGGCCGGCCCGTCTACGTCTGCCGGGCGCCGCGCCGCCCGTGGCCCGAGGTGTGGCCGGCGCTGCGCCGCTTCGGCTGAGCGCGGCCGCCCGCCGCGCCGCCTACCGCGCGCGCTTGCGCTCGTAGAGCGTCAGGTCCTGGATCTCGACCTTCTGCTCCTCGGGCGGCAGCTCGGTGATCCACACGAGGTAGAAGCGGTAGAGCGTGTCGTTGGTCTCGAGCGTGAAGCGCTCGCGCCGCGACCGGACCTCGCCGCCGCCCACCCGCGTCCAGCCCTCGTCGTCGATCGTCGCCGGCGGGCCGGTCCGCGCGGCGTAGATCTCGGCGGTCCAGCCCGGGGCGACCGAGCGGATCTGCAGGATGTCGGCGGCCACCCCGGGCGCGGCGTCGATGTAGATGCCGACGCCCGCCTTCTGGAGCTCGCCGGTGGTGTAGGTCTCCGTGATCCACGTCGTGCCGGAGTCCTGGTCGACGGCGTTGCGCAGCCGCTCGGGGTGCTCTTCGTCGTCGCCTGCCGGGTCGTAGTCGTTGGCCGACGTCCCGCGGACGGAGACCGCCTGGGTGTTGGCGGGCGCAGGGTCGCGCGGCGCGCCCGTGCCGCGGGTGGTGTTGTCGCGCGCCTCCTTGAGCAGGAAGCCGGCGCCGACCGCGCCGGCCGCCACCGCGAGCAGCAGGACCAGGAGCGGGACGCGCCAGCGCAGCCGCAGCGGCAGCCGCCGCCGCGCCGAGCTCGGGAGCGTCCGCAGGACGGCGGTCGCCTCGCCGGTGGTCTGCCCGGAGCGGGCGGCCTCGACGGCCAGCGCGTTCTCGAGCTCGACGACCAGGGTCGGCGCGTCGGGATAGCGGCGGCCGAGGTCCTTGTCGGTCATCCGCTCGACGATCGCCGCGAGCGAGGCGGAGATCTCCGGCCGCCGCGACTGGACGTCGGGAAGGTCCTCGCGGACGTGCTTCATGGCGACGGCGACCTGGTTCTCGCCGTGGAAGGGGACGTCGCCGACGAGCATCTCGTAGAGGACGACGCCGAGCGAGTAGATGTCGGACTGGCCGTTGACGGCGTGGCCGAGGGCCTGCTCCGGGGAGACGTAGTCCGTGGTGCCCAGCACGCGGCCGTCGGCGGTGAGGCCCTCCTGGTCGAGCGAGCGGGCGATGCCGAAGTCGGTGACCTTGGCCGAGCCCTCCTCGTCGATGAGGACGTTCTGCGGCTTGACGTCGCGGTGGACGATCAGCCGGGCGTGGGCGGCGCCGAGCGCCCGGGCGATCTCGATCGCGTAGGCGATCGCCTCCTCGACCGGCAGCCGGCCGAGCCGGCGGATGCGGGTCTTGAGCGTCTCGCCCTCGACGAACTCGAAGACGATGAACGGCCGGCCCTCCTCCTCGCCCGCGTCGATCACCCCGACGATGTGCGGGTGCGAGAGCTGGGCGACGGCGCGGGCCTCGCGGCGGAAGCGCTCGAGCTGGTCGGAGTCGCGGGCGATCTCGCGGTGCATGAGCTTGATCGCGACCTGGCGCTCGAGCGTCGAGTCGAACGCGCGGTAGACCGTCGACATGCCACCCGAGCCGACCTGGGCGTCGAGCCGGTAGCGGCCGTTGAGGGACATGCCGACGAGCGTGCTCACGCGGGAGACCTATTTTGCATGGCTGTGCCCGTCGCGGTGACGTACTTCACGGATCCGTTCTGCCCATGGTCGTGGGCGGCGGAACCGGCGTTCCGCCGCCTGCTGACGGAGTTCGCCGACGACCTCGCGGTCACCTACGTCATCGGCGGCATGACGCACGCCTTGCAGGACCGGGCCGCGTTCGCCGCCCACTGGCTCGACGCGGGGGCTGAGTCTGGCATGCCCGTCGACCCGCGGGGCGTGCTCGAGGACCCTCCGGAGTCGACCAACCCGGCCGGCCTGGCGGTCAAGGCGGTCGCCGAGCAGGGCGACCCCGGGCCGTTCCTGCGGCGCCTGCGCGAGGCGATCATGGTGGAGCGCCGGCGGGTGGACCGGGGCGACGCGCTGCTCGACGTGGCGCGCGAGAGCTCGCCGGTGCCGCGGCTCGACCTCCTGCGGGTGGCGTTCGGCTCCAACGCGATCGTCGAGGCGCTCGGCGCCGACCTCGAGCGCGCCGAGGCGGCCGGCGACGGGGATTCGCGGGTGCCGCTGCCCTCCTGGGACTTCCACGGCGGCGACGGGGCGGTGCATGCCGTCCGGGGCCCTGAGCCCTACGAGGCGCTGCGGGCAGCCGCGCTCGCCGCCGGCGCGGCCCCGGCGGGCCGCCCGGCGCCCTCCCCGGAGGAGGCGCTGCGCCGCTTCGGCACGATGGCCACGCCCGAGGTCGCGGCGGTCTGCGACCTGCCGGGCCCGCGGGCCCCGGCCGAGCTGTGGCGCCTGGCGCTCGAGTGGCGCGTCAAGCCGCGGCGGGTACCGGGCGGGGAGCTCTGGAGCCTGGCCTGAGGCCGTCAGCCGAACAGGCGCTCGCCGAGGGTCGCCACCACGTAGAGCCCGCCGGCGAACGCGAGTGACCCGAGCGCCCAGCGCTCGACGCGCGAGCGCGGCTTGCCGCCCTCCATGGCGACCCGGCCCGCGGCGGTGACCTCGTAGGCGCCGCTGGCGGCGCCCTGGGAGACGAGGCCGCTCCTCACGAGCCGCCGCAGGGCCGGCGAGTCACCCGCGGTACCCGCGTCGACCGCTCGCAGGGTCAGTCGGTGGGCCGTGTCGAGCATCGCCGGAGGGTGGCCACGTAGGTCGTGGCGTCAGACGGCGAGCGCGTCGGCGGCCGACGAGAGATCCACGCCGCGGGCGAGCAGCTGCTCGCGCAGCCGCAGGAGGGCGAGGTCCTTGGCCTTCGCCTCGAGCATCACGTCGAAGTCGAGGCCCGCGGCGGTCTCGCGCAGGAAGTGCTCGAAGCCGATCGGGTCGATCACGTCGGCGTGCGCGCGCAGCTGGGGGAGGACCCACGAGCGCTCGAGGCGCCGGCCGACCTTCCTGCGGCGCTCCTCCATGGCGGTCTTGGGCGTCGAGTAGTGGATCTTCGGCCGCACGCCGGCCGGCCAGGTCGAGAGCGCGAGCTCGAGCGCCTCGCGGTCGGAGATCCCGTCCGGGTCGTTGCAGTGGTGGTGCAGGATGTCCCACACCACCTTGATGCCCGTCCGGCGGTGGAGCTCCATGACGTGGCAGAGGCCGAAGGTGCGGTCGTCGTTCTCGATCACCAGCCGCTCGCGCGCGCGGTCCGACAGCAGCTCGGCGCCCGCCTCGAAGCGCGCCATCGCCGCCTCGAAGCCGCCCGCCGCCCCGCCGACGTGCAGGACGACGACCGCCTCGGGTCCCTGGCCCATGACGTCGAGGATCTCCGCCTGCAGCTCGACGTCGCGGATGGCCGCCGCGCGGACCTCGTCGCTCTCGGAGTTGAGCACGACGTACTGGCCGGGATGGGTGGAGAGCCGCAGCCCGCGGGCGGTGGCGCGGGCGCCGAGCTCGGCGAGCTCCTCGCGGCAGTCCTCGACCTGGCCGGCGAACTCGGGGCGCAGGCCGATCTCCGGGTGCGTCGCGTAGGGCGCCAGCGACGCGGTCATCCGGTACATGTCGATCTGCGCGCGCTCCAGGTAGTCGAAGACCCCGTGGAGCGCCTCGATCGACCAGCGCAGGTGCGGTCCCGATTGCCACTTGCGGGCGTCGTGGGACGGCAGACCGCCCTCCCCGAGCGTCTTGACGGCGAAGCCGAGCCTCACGCCGGCGCCCTACCCGCCCGCCCGGCGGGGCGAACGGGGGGCGACCCGGCTTGGCGCCTACGGCTTGGCCGCGGGCGCCGGCAGCGTGGCGGGGGCGGTGTCGGCGGCGGCGCGGTTCTCCGCGCGTACGGCGTCCCAGATCTCCTCGCGGTAGACGGGGAGCGAGCGGGGCGCCGAGATGCCGATGCGGACGGTGTTGCCGACGACCTCCATGACCTCGACGACGATGTCGTCGCCGAGCATGACCTTCTCGCCGGCGCGGCGGGTGATGATGAGCATGGGCGGTTCCTCCTTGGATTCGGCCCGTGTGGACGGTGTCTGGGTCTGGAGCGCTAGTTCGCCACGGCGTCGGCCGTCGCGGGGAAGAGGGCGGCGCGCACGGGGGCGTCCGGCACCTCGTTGATGACCTGGAACGCACGGCCCTCGCAGACGAGGATCGGCGCCTTGAGGTTCGCGCTGAAGTTCTCGAGCTCCTCCGTGGCGCGCACGGTCACCCAGACGTCGGGCTCGACGCCCTCGGGGAAGCCGAGGCGGCCGGTCTCCTCGTCGGAGAGGGAGACCTGGTAGTCCGGGAAGAAGCTCCACGGCTGCGTGACGGGCAGGGCGAGGGAGGGGTCCTCGAGGGAGTGCAGCCACACGAAGGCTGAATCGGCCTCCGGCGCGACGAGCACGAAGCGGGTACCGCCCAGGCCGATCAGGCCGGTCGGGAACTCGAGCACGGCCTCGGCCTCGACTTCGACGGTGCCGAAGCGGGTGCTTTCGATCTGGGTCATGACAAGCCTTTCTGTAGGGGTTTCGCCCGGCCCGATTCTCATCGGAGGAAGTCCATGAGCGACGCCTGGACGATGTTCGCCCCGGCCTTGAGCGCCGCCTGGTAGGCGGCCTGCTGCGTCGAGTACTCGACCATCGTCTTGGCGAAGTCCGCGTCCTCGGTCTCCGAGAGCTGGCGGATCGTCGTCTCCTCGAACTCCGAGAGCCGCGTGAGCGCGGACTCGAGGCGGTTCGTCTTCGCGCCGTTCTCGGCGCGGACGTCCATCAGGGAGTCGAGGTTGGCCTCGAGCGCGCCGATGTCGACGCTGCGCAGCGACGCCGAGTCGCCCGCCCGCAGGTGGGTGGCGATGTTGCGCAGGACGCTGAGCAGCTTGTTGTCGCCGCCGCCGGAGCCCAGGACCCGGTCGCCGGTGAGGTTGATCTGGAGCGCGACGCCCGGGCCGATCTCGCGGGCGATCGTCTGCGTGTCGCCGCCGTAGGTGTCGGTCGCGCCCGGCGCGTAGGGGGGCTGGGTGGTCAGGGTGCCGCCGAAGACGTAGCGCCCCGCGTAGGTCGCGTTGCCGTGCTCCTTGAGCTCCTCGACGAGCTCGTCGATCTCCGCCGCGATGGCGGCGCGCGCGGTCGGGCCGGCGGTGTCGGTGGCGCCCTGGACGGTCAGCTCGCGGGCGCGCTGCACCACCTCGGTCATCTGGTTGAGCGCCTGCTCGGTGGCGGCCTGCCAGCCCGCCGCGTCCTGCACGTTGCGCTGGTGCTGGCGGGTGCCGTCGAGCGACTCGCGCATGCCGAGCGCGCGGGCGGTCGCGTACGGGTTGTCCGACGGCCGCGTGAGCTCCTTGCCCGACGATGCCTTCGCGCGCGTCCGGTCGAGCCGCTCGTAAGTGGCGTTGAGATCGGCCAGCACGTTGCGGGCGACCATGTTGTTGGTGATTCGCGTGCTCACCGCGGTCTCCTACAGGCCGACCCGGCCGGTGCGGTTGATGAGGACGTCGAGCATCTCGTCCATGGTCGACATGGCGCGGGCCGAGGCCTGGTAGGCGCGCTGGAAGCGGACCAGGTTGCTCATCTCCTCGTCCATGGCGACGCCGGCGATGCTCTGGCGGCGGTCGTCGACCGCGCGCTCGAGCACCTCGGAGTTGGCCTCGAGGCGCTTGGCCTCGCGGACGTCGGTGCCGACCCGCGCGACGAACGCCTGGTAGCCGGAGTCCGTGGCACCGCCGCGCAGGGCGGCGATCGCGCGGGACAGGTCGTTGGCGCCCGGGGCGGTGCCCGTCGAGCTCGCCACGCCGGCCGGCGTGACCGCCACCGCGAGGGTGGAGGCGGCGCTGCCGGGCGTGTAGGAGAAGAACGGGCCGGCCGTGCCGCCGGCGCCCGTCTGGTGCAGCGCGTTGACCGAGTCCGCGAGGCCGGAGGCGACGGCACCGAGCTGGGCGCGGTAGCCCTCGATCTCGCCCGTGGGCCCGCCGAGCTTCTTGAGCGCGCCGAGGCGCCCGCCGGGGTCGGTGAGCTCTTGCGGCCAGTTGACGGCCTCGTCGGCGACCAGCGGCTGGGCCGCCCCGCCGAAGCTCACGACGAGCGAGCCCGGCCGAGTGGGGTTCTCCGTCACCGAGACCTGGCCGAGCGCGGCGAGCCGGTCGAGCAGCAGGTCGCGGCGGTCGAGGAGGTCGTTGGGCTGGTCGCCCGCGGAGACGAAGCGGGCGATCGTCCCGTTGAGCTCACCGAGCTCGCGGGCGATGGCCTCGACGTCGCCGTTGGGGCCCGTGAGCGCCGCATACTCCTTCTCGGCCTCCGAGCGGACCGTCGCGAGGTGCGCGTCGACCGTGGCGAAGGAGCTCGCGAGCGCGCCGGCCTGGGAGACGAGCGTCTGGCGGGCGGCGGCGGACTCGGGGTGGTTGGCGACGTCCGACCAGGCGTTCCAGAAGCGGGCGAGCTGGGTGTTGATGCCGTTGTCGGACGGCTCGGCGAGTGAGAGCTCCGCGCGGTCGAGCGCCGTCGAGCGCGAGCGGTGGCCGCCGAGGTTGGTGGCCTGCGCGCGGTACTGGAGGTCGAGGAAGGTGTCGCGCACCCGGCGGTAGGACTGCACGTCGACGCCCGAGCCGAGGTGCGCGCCGGCCCCGTTCTGCGTGGCGGCCGGGAGCACGAGGGCCGACGAGGCGGCGAGCGTTGCCTCCTGGCGCGAGTAGCCGCGCGTGGAGGCGTTGGCGATGTTGTGGCCGGTGACGTCGATCGACCGCTGCTGGGCGAGGAGCCCGCGCAGGGAGGTCTGGAGGCCGTAGAAGGAGGAGACGGACACGGGCTAGGCCTGGAAGTTGACGACGTGGCGCGGCTGGACGGGGCCGCCGGCGGGGCGCGGCGCCGCGGTGGCGGGATCGCCGCTGCCCGGCGGGCGGTAGCCCGGCTCGGGCTCGTGGCCGATGAGCCGCGTGAGGTGGGCGAGGAAGGCGAGCTCCTGGCGCATGAGCGCGCGGTTGATGCCGTGCTCGCGGGCGATCTCGGCGAGCAGGCCGCGCAGCTCGGCGGAGCGCTCGACCG
>JAUJME010000454.1 GCA_030447005.1 Solirubrobacteraceae bacterium
AGATCACCGCGCGCTTCGTCACCCACGTCCGCGCCGCGCGCGCCGCCAAGGACGGGATCACCCGCTCGGTCCTCGAGCGCTTCTCCGCCGCCGGCATCCCCACCGCCTATCCCACCTACGCCATCCGTCCGGCGACCGGCGAGCCTCACTCGGCCGGCGTGCCGAACGCCGACGCGCCGTAGGTCCACTCGTCCTCGGTCACCTTGCCGTCGTCGTCGCGGTCGTAGAGCTCGAAGTAGGCGCTCCTGAACGTGTCGCGGGTGTAGGTCTGCTCCTGCCAGGACTCTCCGAGCGCGGAGAGGTCGAAGCGCTCGGCGAACTCGTCGGCGTCGAGCTCGGAGTCGCCGTCGTTGTCGATGTCGGCGAAGACCGTCACCTTGCTCTTGGTCGGGTACCACAGATCCGTCCCGGTCTTCCACTCCTCCTCGGTCACCGCCTCGCTGCCGTCGCGGTCCCACAGGCGGAAGGCGTTGCCGGCGATCTCGTCGCGGTCGAGCTCCGAGTCGGCGTCGGCGTCGGCGGCGTCGAAGAAGCTCGCGGCGTCGGCGCTCTCGGCGATCTCGTCGGCGTCGAGGTAGGAGTCCCCGTTGGCGTCGAGGGTGTCGAAGTCGCTGACGCTCGCCGCGGCCGGGACGCTGGGATCGGTGATCTCGCTCGCCTCGATCGCGGCCTGGCCCTCGACGTCCTTGAACGCGAGGTCGTCGAAGAACTGATCGCCGACCGCCTCCCGGAAGTCGTCGTCGACGAGGCGGACCGTGCCCTCGACCTCGACCTCGTCGCCCTCGGTCACGCCGAGGGGCAGGAGCATGTCGTAGACGATCAGGTCGTCGCCACCGCCGTCGGCCTCCTCGAGCATGAACCCGCCCTGGAGGTAGAAGATCTCGTCGACCTCGCCGCGGAGCTTCACCCTGTCACCGATGTAGTCGCCGGGGTCCGAGGTGATGTCGCTGATGTCAGGGCCCGTGGTCGTCGCCTTGGCCGCGGTCGAGCCGGCGCGGGGACTCGGGTCCTCCTCTTCGCCGCAGGCCGCCGCCATCAGCGCCGAGGCGAGCAGCATGGGAAGCAGGGCCGCCAGGTACGGCCTCGGACGGCCCGATCGATGGGCACGGGATGTCATGTCGTGCTCCTTGTGTCGTCGGGGGGCCGGCGGCTCAGCCGCCGGGCAGTTCGGGAACCCGGTCGCGCAGCTGCTCGAGCGTCTTCTCGCCCCGCTGGGCGAGGGTCTGCCGCAGATCACCGGCAGCCGCCTCCAGGGCGTCCTGCGCCTCGGCGAACTCCCGCCGTGCGCGCTCGCGGGCAGCGGCGTCGCCGCTGTCGGCCGCCTGGCGGAGGGTCTGCGCGGCGCCGGCGAGGCGGCGGTTGGCGTCCGCCAGGCGCCGTCCCTGATCGTCGGGCAGCTCGGCCTCGGCGCGATCGGCGAGCGCTCGCGCCTGCTTCTCGAGCGCCGGCAGCTCTGCCGCCGCCCCTTCGGTGTCGGCCTCGAGGCGGCGGGCGCGCTCCGCGAGGTCGCGGCGCAACTGCGCCGTCTGGCGGGCGACCTCCTCGGCCGTCGTGGCCACCTCGTCGGTGGCGGGTCCGGAGCTGGGTGCGTCGTCCGCGCCACAGCCCGCCAGGAGGGCCGTGGCCAGCGCGATGGCGATGAAAGTGAAAGGTCGCATGGCCGTGGACTCCCCGCCGCCGGGGGCGGCCCCGGATGGAGCGTCCGCCACATGACGCGAGACACCCGCGTCAGCCGCCGCAGCCGCCGGCCTCCAGCAGGGCGGCGGGCGCGTGCTCATGGCGGCGCTCCAGCTCGAGGAGGAACGTTCGGCAGAGCGCGAGCAGTTCGGCGAACTCCTCCAGGGTCGAGGCGTCGTCACGCGCCACAGCCGCGTCGACGGCCGCGGCCCCGGCCCGGAGCCGGGACAGGGCCGCCGCGGCGTCCCCCGGCGGCGTCCTCGCCGGATCGCCGAGGACGTCACGCCGCCCGCCGATGAACCCACACGCCACCTCCGCGAGGGCACGGCACAGCGCGGCGGTCAGCGCCGCGGCGTAGTAGTCGAGGTACGGG
>JAUJME010000455.1 GCA_030447005.1 Solirubrobacteraceae bacterium
TGCGGACGCTCTGCTGGCGCTGCCCCGAGTGGCTCGAGGGGCGCGGGCGCGCGCTGCCCGAGCCGGCGGCCCGCTTCCACGAAGGCGGCACCTACGCGGCGGTCTCCGCCGCGCTGGGGCTCGGCCCCGCCGCCGACCTCGACGCCACGCTCGACGCCGCGCGGGTGATCGGCCGGCGCGTCGCCGGGCGGCGCACGACGTGGTACCTGCGCCTCGAGAGCACGGTGGTCGCGCAGCTCGGCTCGGTGCTCGGCTCGATCTCCGCCGCGCGCGACGCCGCCGGGGTCCTCGAGCTCACGACGGAGGGCGGCGAGCCGGTCGAGGCGCGCGTGCGCGCGGCGGCGGGCCTTGCGGTGGAGGGCGAGGCGGCGGGGCGCAACCTCGACCTCGCAGACATCGCGGAGCATCTCCGGGGCGCGGCGCGGCACGCCCGGCGCGCCGGCGACCTGGGCGGCCTCGCGGTCGAGGCGCAGGTCGCCCTCGACCTCCGCGATCCGGCCAACCGGCGCGCGGTCGAGGGCCTGCTCCATCCGGGGCTCTCCCCGCTCGGCTGGGCCGACCGCGCCCGCGCCCTCGGGCGCCGGATCGACGTCGCGGGCGCCCTCGACCTCGACGTCTTCCGCACCACGCGGACGAGTCGCCTGCACGAGCACGCGGCGGGCGCGGCGGTCAGGCTCGGCGCCCGCTACGGGCGGACGCGGCAGGTGCGCGACCTGATCGCGGCCTGGTCGGGAGCGGGCGGCGGGCGGGACTCGCTGCGCCGCCGCGAGGACTGCGAGGAGGCGGCGCGCGCCCTGCCCGCGTAGGCCGTGATCGCCGGGCCTGCCGGTACCCTCCCGGGCCCGCCATGGAGTACCCGTCCGAAGCCCTGACCCCTGCCGAGCGCGAGCGCATCGCGCCGCACGTGACGCACCTCGACGGGCCGGTCTTCGGGCTCGTCAACCTGCCCGAGACCGTCAAGGGGGCGCTCTTCGCCCGCTACTCGCGCTACCCCGGCACCCTGCGGCGGCTCTTCCTCGACGAGTTCGCCGACTCGCTGCCGGAGGCCGGCCGCTGGGATGCCCGGGAGGGGGAGCGCGCGGCTCAGTTGTATGAGCGGATCTTCGTCGGCTACGGGGACGACTCGGTCGCCCAGCTCGGCGGCGCCCACGTCGCCTGCGAGTGGACGTCCAACGTCCTGACCAAGCTCCTGCAGCGCCCGCGCCTGGCGGCCTACCTCGAGCAGTCGACGCGCTATATCGCCTACGACGCCCCGATGCCCGGCGGCGGCTACCGCTACTACCGCGCACCCGAGCTCGGCCCCGAGTACGAGCGCGCGATGGACTCGCTGTTCCGCACCTACGCGGAAGCACTCCCGGTCGTCCGCGCCTGGGTGGAGGGGACCTTCCCCCGCGCACCGGGGGAGTCCGACGCCGCGCGCGCCCGGGCGATCGGCGCCAAGGCGCTCGACCTCCTGCGCGGGCTCCTGCCGGCCGCCTCGCTCTCCCACATGGGCATCTACGCCACAGGCCAGGCCTACGAGCAGCTGATCCTCCACCTGCTGGGCCACCCGCTCCCGGAGGCGCGCGCCTACGGCTCGATGCTGCTCGACGCGATCAAGGCGATGATGCCGAGCTTCGTCGCCCGCGTGGAGCGGCCCGAACGCGGCGGCGAGTGGGTCGCCTACCTCGAGCGCCGCCGCGCCGCCGCCGAGCGGTGGGCCGGCCGGTTGGGACTCGACCGCGACCCCGCCGCCGAGGGCCGCCCGGCGGTCCGCCTCCTGCACGTCGACGGCGACGAGGACCAGCTGCTCGCCGCGCTGCTCTTCGAGGCGGTCGCGACGGGCGAGGAGGCGACGCTGGCCGCCGTCCGCGCGCTGCCGGGCGAGGAGCGCGCCCGCCTGCTCGGCGACCTCGTCGGCGAGCGCGCCAACCGCCGCCACCGCCCGGGCCGCGGCTTCGAGGCGCTGCGCTACCGCTTCGAGATCGTCTCGGACTACGGCGCGTTCCGCGACCTCCAGCGCCACCGGATGCTCACCGTCCAGTGGCAGGGCCT
>JAUJME010000069.1 GCA_030447005.1 Solirubrobacteraceae bacterium
CTCGGCGCTCGGCGACCCGCCGCCGCGCCCGCTGCCGCGCTTCGGCCACGGCGCGGTCGTCCCGGGCGAGCGTGTCGCGCTGCTCGGCTGCTTTCACCCCTCCCAGCAGAACACGTTCACCGGGCGCCTCGTCCCGGCGATGCTCGACGACGTGCTCGGGCAGGCGCGGGCGCTCAGCGAGCGCGGAGGGGCCTGAGCGTCCGTCCCGTCGCGGCGTCGATCACCCGGCGGCCGGCGAGCGGGGCCTTCAGGCGGACCCGCCGGCCCTCGACGACCGCCACCACGCGGACGCTGCGGGCGGTCTCGCGGCGACGAGGAGCGGGTGCGGGTCGCCGGGGAGCTCCACCTAGAGCGCCACGCCGAGGACTCCCGCCGCGGCGGCGAGGTCCTGGCCGTGCCAGCGCGCGCCCTCCCACGGGTCCTGCGGGCGCTCGAGCACCGTGCGGATCGTGAAGGCACGCGCGTGCAGCCCTTCGTCCTCGACCTCCGCCCAGGTGACCGGCGCGGCGACGGGCGCGCCCGGCTGGGCGCGGACGGTGTAGGGGACGACCGCCGTGTGGCCGCGCCGGGCACGTCCCGTGTCGACGTAGAGCCGCCCGCGGCGCTGGGACTTGTAGAACGCGCGGGTGAGCTCCTTCGGCGCCCGCTTGACCAGCGCCGCGCCGATCGCCTTGGCGAGCGTCCACACGCCGTTCCAGCCTGTGGTGGCGTCGAGGGGGACGATGACGTGGAGGCCGCGCGAGCCGGTGAGCATCGGGAGCCCGTGCAGGCCGGCGTGCCCGAGCTCCTCGCGCAGCAGCAGCGCCGCGTCGCGGACCGGGGCGAAGTCCTCGCCCGCCGGGTCGAGGTCGAGGACGAGCGCGTCGGGGCACTCGAGCTCGGGGATCCGCGCGGGCCACGCGTGGAAGGTGAGCGCCCCCTGGTTGGCGAGGTAGACGAGCGCTTCGGGGCTCTCGGCGAGCGGATGGACGGTCTCCCCCTCCCCCTCGTTGCGCCGGACGGCCAGCCGGCCGACGAAGTCGGGGAAGTGCGGGCTCGCGGACTGCTGGAAGAAGCCGCCCGCGTCGATGTTCGCCCTGAAGCGCTGGAGCGAGAGCGGCCGGCCCTCGAGGTGCGGCAGCATCCGCTCGGCGACGGCCTCGTAGTAGGCGACGACGTCGCCCTTGGTGATCCTGTCCGCCGGGAACATCACCCGGTCGAGGTTCGTCAGCCGCACGGAGCTCCGCGTACCCGTAGCGTCCGCGGTATGAGCCGGCGAGCGGTGCGGGCGACGGTCCGCGGCCACGTGCAGGGCGTCGCCTTCCGCGACGCCACGCTGCGGCGCGCGCGCGAGCTCGGCGTCCTCGGCTGGGTCCTCAACCAGGCGGACGGCACGGTCGCCGCGCACGCGGAGGGCGAGGCGGAGGCGGTCGACGCGCTCGTCGCCTTCCTGCACGACGGCCCGCGCGCCGCCCGCGTCGAGGCGGTCGAGCTCGCCGCGGCGCGGGTCGAGGGCCACGAGCAGTTCGCCATCCGCGGCGTCAGCGCCGGGGTCTTCGTCGTCCAGGAGCACGCCGCCACCGCCCGCCACTTCGACCTCCGGCTCGAGGTCGACGGCGTCATGCGCTCGTGGGCGGTGCCCAAGGGCCCGTCGCTCGACCCGGCCGACAAGCGCCTGGCGGTCCAGGTCGAGGACCACGGGATGGCCCACAACCGCTTCGAGGGCCCGGCCGGGGCCGGCGGCGGCGTCATCGTCTGGGATCGCGGGACCTACGAGCAGGGCGGCCGGGTCCCGTGGCCCGAGGCGCTCGACCGCGGCCATGCCGTCTTCGTCCTGCACGGCGAGAAGCTCCGCGGCGGCTTCGCGCTCCAGCGCACGCGCGAGGGCGCGAAGCCGCAGTGGCTGCTGATCAAGCGCCGCGACGAGGAGGCGCGCCCCGGCTCCGACGTGGTCGCCGAGCGGCCGGAGTCCGTGGTGAGCGGGCGGACGCTCGAGGAGTTGCTCGGGCGGGGCTGAGCGCGGGCGAACTACCGCTGGTGAGGAAGGCGGTCCGGCCGAGGCGGGGGCGGTCCGGGAACGTGCCACTCGGGCACATGGACGACGCGAGTGGCACGTTGACGGTGTATGCCGCGGTCAATGTGCCTCTCGCGCTCGCGAGCGCCGCGAGTGGCACGTTGACGGCGCCCTCGATCCACCCCTCTCTCACCAGCCGCAGTTCGCAGTTCCAGCGCGCGTACGCTAAGCCGTCCGGCAGCCCCGCGCGTACCCTTGGTACGTGCCGCTCTCCGCCTTCACACCCCAGGTCCGCGAGTGGTTCACCCGGGCGTTCGCCGAGCCCACCGCCGCGCAGGCGCAGGCCTGGCCGGCGATCGCGACGGGCAAGCACACGCTGATCTCCGCCCCGACCGGCTCGGGCAAGACGCTCGCCGCGTTCCTGTGGGGCCTCGACCGCCTGGTCGCCGAGCCGGCGCCGGCCGACCCGAAGGACCGCCGCACCCGGCTCGTCTATGTCTCGCCGCTCAAGGCGCTCTCCTACGACGTGGAGAAGAACCTGCGCGCGCCGCTGCGCGGGATCGGCGGCGATCCTGCCTCGCCCAGCGGCTCGTCGTCGGGCTCCGCCCTAACCGTGGCCATCCGCACCGGCGACACGCCGCAGAAGGACCGCCGGGACATGATCAAGCACCCGCCCGACGTGCTGATCACCACGCCCGAGTCGCTCTACCTGATGCTCACGAGCCAGGCCCGCAAGATCTTCAGCGGCACGGAGTGGGTGATCGTCGACGAGATCCACGCGGTCGCGCAGACGAAGCGCGGCGCGCACCTCGCCATCACGCTCGAGCGGCTCAACGAGGCGGCCGACGTCGACGAGGTCCAGCGGATCGGGCTCTCCGCCACGCAGAACCCGCTCGAGGAGGTCGGGCGCTTCATGGTCGGCCCGCGCCGCGAGTGCACGGTGGTCGACACGGGCGTCCGCAAGCCGCTCGACCTCCAGATCAACGTGCCGGTCGAGTCGATGATCGAGCCGGACTCCGCCCCGGCGGGCGACCTCGCCGAGCTCGACCCGCTCCAGGGCGGCGAGGCGACGCGCAAGTCGATCTGGCCGGCGATCTACCCCAAGATCCTCGAGCTCGTCGAGCAGCACCGCTCCACGCTCGTCTTCGTCAACAACCGCCGCGGCGCGGAGCGCCTCGCCCTCCGCCTCAACGAGCTCGCCGAGAAGGAGATCGCCCGCGCGCACCACGGCTCGCTCGCCCGCGAGGAGCGCCTCGTCGTCGAGGAGCAGCTCAAGGCGGGCGAGCTGCCGTGCCTGGTGGCGACCTCCTCGCTCGAGCTCGGCATCGACATGGGCGCGATCGACCTCGTCCTCCAGGTCGAGTCGCCGAAGTCGGTCACCGCCGGCCTCCAGCGCATCGGCCGCGCCGGGCACAACGTCGGGGAGACGAGCAAGGGTCGCATCTTCCCCAAGTTCCGCTCGGACCTGCTCGAGTGCGCGGTGGTCGCCAAGCGGATGCGCGAGGGGCTGATCGAGACGACCGTCGTCCCGCGCAACCCGCTCGACGTCCTCGCCCAGCAGATCGTCGCCATGGCGGCCTCGGCCGACGGAGACGAGGAGGCCGGGGGTGGCATCCACGTGAACGACCTCCAGGCGCTGCTCGGCCGCACCCACTCCTACGCGGAGCTGTCGCGCACCCAGCTCGAGAACGTCCTCGACATGCTCGACGGGCGCTACCCGTCCGAGGAGTTCGGCGACCTGCGGGCGCGGATCGTGTGGGATCGCGTCGCGGGGACGATCCGCGCGCGCAAGGGCTCGCGCGGCCTGGCGATCACCAACGCCGGCACGATCCCCGACCGCGGCCTGTTCTCGGTCAACCTCCCCGACGGCCGCCGCGTCGGCGAGCTCGACGAGGAGATGGTCTACGAGGCCCGCCCGGGCCAGACCTTCCTGCTCGGCGCGACCTCCTGGCGGATCGAGGAGATCACCCGCGACCGGGTGATCGTCTCCCCGGCGCCGGGCGTCCCGGGGGCCGTCCCGTTCTGGCGCGGGGACTCCGTCGGCCGGCCCCGCGAGCTCGGCGAGGCGATCGGCGCCTTCAACCGCTGGGCGGTCGAGCAGGACTCCGAGACGCTGCGCGCCGAGTACGACCTCGACGAGCTCGCGGCGCGCAACGTGCTCGAGTTCCTGCGCGAGCAGCAGGACGCGACGCGCGTCGTCCCGAGCGACCGCACCATCGTCATCGAGCGCTTCCGCGACGAGATCGGCGACTGGCGGGTCTGCATCCTCTCGCCGTTCGGCGGCCGGGTGCACGCCGCGTGGGGGCTCGCCCTCTCCGCCCGCATCCGCGACGAGTACGGCCTCGAGTCCGACGCCATCTGGTCCGACGACGGGATCATCGTCCACCTCCCCGACGCCGACGAGCCGCCGGGCGCCGAGCTCGTGCTCATCGACCCGGACGAGCTCGAGGACCGCGTGGTCGGCGAGCTGGGCGGCTCGGCGCTGTTCGGCGCGCGCTTCCGCGAGAACGCCGGCCGCGCGCTGCTCATCCCGCGCGCCTATCCCGGCCGCCGCACCCCCCTGTGGCAGCAGCGGCTGAAGTCGCAGACGCTGCTCGAGGTCGCCAAGCGCTACGCGCAGTTCCCGATCATCCTCGAGACCTACCGCGAGTGCCTGCGCGACGTCCTCGACGTCCCGGGGACGACCGAGCTCCTGCGCAAGCTGCACTCGCGCGAGCTCGGGCTGGTGGAGGTCGAGACGGAGACCGCCTCGCCGTTCGCGTCCTCGCTGCTCTTCGACTACGTCGCGACGTACATGTACGAGGGCGACACGCCGAACGCCGAGCGCCGCGCGGCCGCCCTCTCGCTCGACCGCGACCTGCTCCGCGAGCTGTTGGGCCAGGAGGAACTCCGTGATTTGATCTCGCCCGACGCGCTCGCGGCGGTCGAGGCCGACCTCCAGCGCACGAGCGAGCGCACCCGCGCGGACTCCGTCGACGCCCTGCACGACGTGCTGCGCCGGGTGGGGGACCTGACCGAGGACGAGGTCACGGTCCGCGTCGCGCCCGAGCTCGACGCCGCCGCGTCGCTCGAGACCCTGGCCGGCGAGCGCCGCGCGATCCGCCTGCGGGTCGGCGGCGAGGCGCGCTGGGTGGCGGCCGAGGACGCCGGCCTCTACCGCGACGCGCTGGGCGCGGTGCCGCCGAGCGGGCTGCCCGAGGCCTTCATCGCCGACGTGCCCGACGCGCTCGAGCGCCTCGCCCGCCGCTACGCGCGCACCCACGGGCCGTTCACGTCGGAGGAGGTTCGCGCCCGCTTCGGGGTTGATCTTCTCCCGGTGCTGGCCGGGCTCGAGCGCGACGGCGAGCTCATGCGCGGCGAGCTGCGCCCCGGCGGCACGGGCCGCGAGTGGTGCGAGGCCGAGGTGCTGCGGCGGCTGCGCCGTGCGTCGCTCGCCGCCCTGCGCAAGGAGATCGAGCCGGCCGACCAGCGGGCGCTCGCGCGCTTCGCGCCGAGCTGGCAGGGCGTCGATCGGCACCCGCCCGGCGGCGCGGGGATCGACCGGCTGCGCGAGGCGCTCATCCCGCTCCAGGGGCTCGCGCTGCCCGTCGAGGTGTGGGAGCGCGACGTGCTGCCGCGCCGCATCGGCGCCTACTCGCAGTCCTGGCTCGACCAGCTCTGCGCCGCGGGCGAGGTCGTGTGGGTCGGGGCGGGCGCGCTCGGCCGGCGCTCGGGCCGCGTGGCGCTCTACTTCCGCGAGGACGCCGCCCTGCTCGGCCCGCCGCCCAACAAGAATCCCGCCGACGTGCCGGAGGACGGCGTCCACGCCGCCATCCGCGAGCGCCTCGCGCGCGGCGCGTGCTTCTTCACCGACCTGCTCGTCGACGTGCCGGGCGTGAGCGCCGAGGAGATCCAGGAGGCGCTCTGGGACCTCGCCTGGGCGGGGGAGGCGACCAACGACGCCTTCTCCCCCCTGCGTTCGCCGCGCCTCGCTGCGCAGTGGTCCCAGCGCGCGCGGGCCGACCGCGCCGCCGCGTCGCGCCGGCGCTTCGGCGCGCGGCGCTCCGCCGCCCAGCCGACGGTGCAAGGGCGCTGGTCGCTCACGGGAAGCCTTTTCGCCCGGCCGGATCTCGCTGGCGCTCATCCTCTGGGCGACGTCACCGTCGACCCAACCGCACGCCGCCGCGCGCAAGCGGAGCTCCTGCTCGAGCGCTACGGGATCGTCACCCGCGAGCAGGTCCTCGCCGAGGGGGTCCCGGGCGGCTTCTCCTCGCTCTATGACCAGTTCGCGGCGCTCGAGACCCTCGGGGTCTGCCGCCGCGGCTACTTCATCGAGGGGCTCGGCGGCGCGCAGTTCGCGCTCCCCGGCGCGGTCGAGCGCCTCCGCGGCCAGCGCGACGACGACGCCGCGCCCCCCGTCGTCCTCGCCGCGACGGACCCCGCCCAGGTCTACGGCGGCGTCCTGAAGTGGCCGGAAAGCGAGGCCCGCTCGCCGGCGCGGCAGGCCGGCGCCTACGTGGTCCAGGTGGGCGCCGAGCCCGTCCTCTACGTCGAGCGCGGCGGCAAGGGTCTCCAGGTGCTCGTGGAGCCGACGGACGAGCGGGTCGGGCCGGCGCTCGAGGCGCTCGCCGAAGGGGTCCGCCGCGGCCGCCTCCCCAAGAAGCTCAGCCTCGAGCGGGTCAACGGGGAGCCCGTGGTCGGGTCACCGCTCGAGCCGGTCCTGCTCGAGTTCGGCTTCCGCTCCGGGACCCGCAAGCTCACGCTCAGCGCCTGAACGAGGCGCCCGCCGTAGGTCTTCTGACCCTCGGATGTTTCGCTACGGTTGAGGTGCCGCCGCTCCGGGAATCAGCGAGTGGCGGCATCGTCGTGCCACCTTCCCCAGGCTCACGACGTTACGCCGAGCACGGCGGCGCGCCATCCGGCGCGCCGCCTGCTCCGTACCCTCGTCTGCATGCCTGAAGGGGACACGATCCACTATGCGGCGAACCGGATCCGGCCCGTCCTCGAGGGTCACGTCCCCGACGAGCTCGCCACCCCGCACCGGCGCTTCGCCCGCGATCGCTGGCCCGAGCGGCTGGCGGGCCGCGCGGTCCGCTCCGTCGACGCGCACGGCAAGCACCTCTTCCTGCGCTTCGAGGGCGGGCTCACGATCCACTCGCACCTGCGGATGACCGGCTCCTGGCGCGTCTTCGAGCAGCACGGACGCTGGTCGCGGTCGCCGCGCGCGGCCTGGCTCGTCGCCCGCCGCGGCGACCGGATCGTGGCCCAGTTCAACGGCCCGGTGCTCGAGCTCATGACGGAGTCGCGCACCCGCTTCGACCAGCGCATCGCCGGCCTCGGACCCGACATCCTCGCCCCCGGCGAGTTCGACTACGAGCGGTTCCTGCGCCGCCTGCGCGAGGACGACCCGACGCGGCCGATCGGCGACGCCATGCTCGACCAGCGGATCCTGGCGGGGATCGGGAACCTGTGGAAGGTCGAGGGCTGCTTCGAGGCGCGCATCGACCCGTGGCGGCCGGCCGGCAAGGTCTCCGACGAGGAGGCGCGGGCGATCGTCGACGCGTGCCGGCCGCGGATGCAGCGCTCCGCGCGCGACGGCAACCAGACCCGCTTCAAGCGCATCTACGGCAAGTCCGGCGCGCCCTGCCCGCGCTGCGGGGAGGCCTCGAGGATCCGCGTGCGCGGCCAGTGGGACGACAACCGCCCGACCTTCTGGTGCCCGCGATGTCAGTCATGAGGCG
>JAUJME010000456.1 GCA_030447005.1 Solirubrobacteraceae bacterium
GGACGCGGTAGGGGTCCCCGCCGATGAACAGCGAGTGGAAGGAGAACGCCTCGCGGACGCGCTCGTGCTCGAAGTGGCGGGAGACGAAGCGGTGGAGCGGGAGCACCGCGCGCAGGCGGGTCATGCTCGGCACGAGCCGCGCGAAGTCGGCGAACGAGAGGAACGGTTGCCGCCCCGCGGCGACGATGCCCTCCTCGTAGATCGGCTTGAGCGCGGCGAGGAAGCCGTCGAGCCGCCCGGCGTCGCGCGCCGAGAACTTCGCCACCTGCTCGCGCAGCCGGTCGCGGTCGTCGACGAAGTCGAAGTGCTCGTCCTCGCCCGCCCAGAAGATCCGGTAGAGCGGATCGAGCCGCCGGAGCGTCACCTCGGAATGGAGGTCGAGCCCGCCGGCCGCGAAGGTGTCCTCGAGCACCCAGGGCATCGTGATCAGCGACGGACCCATGTCCCACGTGTAGCCCCGGTCGCGGAGCTGGTAGGCGCGCCCGCCCGGCTTCTCGCGCTGCTCGAGCACCGTGACGTCGTGCCCGGCGCCCTGGAGGCGCAGGGCGGCGGCCAGCCCGCCGAGCCCGGCCCCGACGACGACGACGCGGCTCACCGCAGGTGCTCCTCGCAGAGTGCGCCGGCGGCGGGTGCGCCCGCCGCCCAGGTCGCCACGCGCAGCTGCTCGATGACCGTCGCGACCGCCTCGCTCGCGCGCCCCGCCTGGGCGGCGACCAGGAACGGCCGCGCGAGCCCGGCGGCGCTCGCGCCGAGTGCGAGGCAGCGGGCGGCGTCGACGCCGTCGCGCAGGCCGCCGGAGGCGATCAGCGGGAGCCCGGGCGCGGCCGCGCGCGCCCCGGCCAGCGCCTCGACCGTGGGGACGCCCCAGTCGGCGAACGCCGCCGCGAGCGCGCCCGCGCGCGGGTCGCGGCGGCCCTCGATCAGCGCCCAGTTCGTGCCGCCGCCGCCCGCCACGTCGACCGCGGCGACGCCGGCGTCGCGCAGGAGAGCGACGTCGGCGCCGTCCATGCCGAAGCCGACCTCCTTGACGCTCACCGGCAGCGGCGCGAGCCGCGCCACCGCCGCGGCGATCCCCTCGAGCACGCCGCGGAAGTCGGGCTGGCCCTCGGGCTGGACCGCCTCTTGGAGCGGGTTGAGGTGGATGGAGAGCCCGTCGGCGCCGAGCAGCTCGACGACCCGCTCGGCGCGCTCGGCGCCGCCGCGCCCGCGGACCTGCGCGGCGCCGAGGTTGGCCAGCAGCAGGGGCGGGCGCGACGCCGGCTCGGGGCGGTAGGTCCGCAGCAGGGCCGGCTCCTCGAGCAGGCGGCGGCCCGACCCGAGCACGAGCGCGATGCCGTGCTCGGCGGCCGCCCGCGTCAGCGCCGCGTTGATGGCGGCCGACTCGTCCGTCCCGCCCGTCATCGCCGAGACGAACAGGGGCGCCGCCAGCCGTGCGCCGAGCAGCTCGGTGGCCAGCGACACGGAGGCCAGGTCGCGCTCGGGCAGCGCCCGGTGGCGCAGCCGGACCTCGTCGAGCCCGGTCGGCGAGCCGTGCTCCACGCCCGGGCCGGCGGCGATCCGCAGGTGGTCGGCCTTGCGGCCGGCGTCGGCCGGCGCGGTGTCAGATGGCGACATGGGCGATCAGGACTACGGACGCGCGCGCGATACGGATGGGTGCGCGCCTACTTTCATCGCGGATCAGTCGCGCGAGGCGGCGAAGCCGCGGTCGAGCAGCTGCTGGGCCTGGCGGCCGGGGTCGGGTGAGTCGAGCAGCACGACGCCCAGGCGGATCGGCCCCCGCTTCGCGGTGGCGACCAGGCAGCGGCCGGCGGCGTCCGTGTAGCCCGTCTTGAGCCCCGTCGTGCCGCGGTAGCCCTGGCGCAGGAGCGGGTTGTTGTTGTAGAGGAAGACACGCCCGCCCTTGATCGGGTAGGGCAGCACGGCCTCGCGCCGGCGGACGATCCGCGCGAGGCGGGGCGTGCGGATGACGGCGCGCGCGATCGCCGCGAGGTCGGTGGTGCACGAGCGGTTGCCGCGGTCGCGGTAGCCGT
>JAUJME010000457.1 GCA_030447005.1 Solirubrobacteraceae bacterium
CTCAGGCCACCTTCTCGAGCACGGCGGAGTCCTCCTTCTCGGAGACGAGGTCGATGACCGCCCGCTCGACCGTCGGGTGGTGGATCGGCAGCTCGCCCGGCTCGAGCGTCTCGGCGAGGTCGTGCAGCGCGGGGCCGATGGTGACCCCGGCCTGGTAGGCGTCGAAGACGCGGGGGTCGATGTAGGAGGCGCGGCAGACGGCGGGCGTGTTGCCGAGGTAGTGGGCGACCTCCTTGACCGCGCGGTTGACCGCCCGCTTGCGGCCGGACTGGCTGCCCGCGACCTCGCCCGCCACGCCGAGCCCGACCGCCGCCAGCACCGTCGCGTTCCACGTGCGGAAGTCCTTGGCCGAGTAGTCGGCGCCCGTGGCCTCCTTGATGTAGAGGTTGATGTCGGGCGAGCGGATGTCGCGCCAGGCGCCGCCCTCGCGGTAGGCGAGGAGTTCGGGGCCGCCGCCGCGGCGGCGCTTGAGGCGGCCGAGGATCTCGTACACGTCGGGATCCGTCACCGCCTGCACACGGTGCTTGCCGCTCTTGGCGACGTAGTCGAAGACCACCGAGTTGCCCGGCTCGAGCTTGGCGTGCTCCTTGCGCATCGTCGCGAGGCCGAAGGTCTCGTTCTGCGCCGCGTAGTCCTCGGAGCCGATCCGGAAGAAGCCGCGGTCGAGCAGCCGGACCGCGCACGCGAGCGCGCGCTCGCGGGTGATCCCGTCCGAGCCCGTGAGGTCCTCGGCCACCCGCCCGCGCAGGTCGGGCAGCGCGTGCGCGAACTCGAGCATCGCGTCGAACTTCGCCTGGTCGCGGCGGCGGCGCCACTCGTCGTGGTAGCGGTACTGCTTGCGCCCGGCGTCGTCGGTCCCCGTGGCCTGGAGGTGGCCGTTGGGATGGGGGCAGATCCAGACGTCGCGCCAGGCGGGCGGGATCGCGAGCCGGGCGATCCGGTCGACGACCTCCGGGTCGTCGACGCGCTCGCCGCGCTCGTTGACGTAGGCGAAGCCGCGCCCCTTGCGCACGCGGCGGATGCCGGGGGTCGAGCAGTCGGCGCGGCGCAGTCGGGGCACTTCGTCTGCTTACCCCGCGGGTGCTTGCCGGGAAAACGGGTGCAGTTACTCTTGCGCGCGCAGATGGCGCCCCTGACCTTCCACACCACCGAGGCCCCGGACCACATCCGGATCGCCCTCAGCGGGGAGCTGGACCTCCGCGGCGCATCGCAGCTCGACCCGGAGCTCGCCCGCATCGCCGGCGAGCCCGGCCCCGAGGTGGTCGCCCTCGACCTGCGGGGCCTCGAGTTCATGGACTCGAGCGGCCTGCGCTCGGTCATGGTCGCCGACGCCTCGCTGCGTCAGGCGGGCCGGCGCCTCGTCCTCGTGCGCGGGCCCGAGGGCGTGCAGCGCGTCTTCGCGGTCACCCGCATGGAGGGCCGGATGCAGTTCGTCGACGACCCGTCGGAGATCGCCGGGGGCGCGGAGCCGTGACCTTCGAGCTGGAGCTCCCGCGCGGCCTGGACTCCGCGGCGGTGGCCCGGCACGCCCTCACCGGCCTGGAGGGCCGCCTGCCGGCCGACCAGCTCGGCGACGTCCGGCTCCTGGTCTCCGAGCTCGTCACGAACGCCATCCGCCACGCCGAGCTGGGTGACGCGGGCGCCATCCGGCTCGTCGTCACCGTCGCGGACGCGTCCATCCGCGTCGAGGTCCGCGACGACGGGCGCGGCTTCGAGGTCGAGGAGGCGCCGACGGATCCCGAGCGCTCGCAGGGCTGGGGCCTGTTCCTGGTGGAGACGCTCGCCGATCGCTGGGGCGTCGAGCGCGGCGAGGGCGCGCTCGTGTGGTTCGAGCTCGACCGCGTGGAGGACGGGGGCCCGCCGGCCTACTGACTGACCGCAAGACGCGGGCGACGCCCACCGCTCGACGGTGTGGCAGCCTGCTCCGGATGAGCACCGCCCCCTCCCCGCGGACCATCAGCGTCGCGCTCGGCGTGGCGCTCGGGGCGTTCCTCGACGGCATCCTCTTCCACCAGGTCCTGCGCTGGCA
>JAUJME010000458.1 GCA_030447005.1 Solirubrobacteraceae bacterium
GTGAGCGACGGGACTCGAACCCGCGACCGCCTGGACCACAACCAGGAGCTCTACCGACTGAGCTACGCCCACCACGCGCGCTGACGCGTCGGGCGAATCTAGCACCGGATCGCGCCGCGTTTGGCCGCGCGGGCGGCTCGGTAAGCCCTGGCCATGGACTCAAGCGAGCACGATCCCAAGTCAGACGAGACGCAGGCGCAGCCCGAGACGGGCATCCATCAGGACCCGTCGACCAACACCGCGCCGCCGTCGAACCCGCCCATCGACCACGAGGCGCTCGAGAAGGGCAAGGAGAACATCAACAGCGTGGTCAGCTGGTGAACGGGCCGCGGGCGGCGCTTAGCGTGCGCTGAGCGGCGCCCGACATCCTCGGCGCATGCGCATTGCGCACGCGTCTGTCGCCCTGATCTCCGCCGTCGCCCTCGCCGCCTGCGGGGGCGGTGACGGCGCGCCCGGCCGGGCGGCACAGTCGACGCCGGCGCCCGAGACCGCCGAGAAGGAGCCGCTGACCGCCGAGGGCCTGCGCCGCGCGGTGAAGACACCGGCGATCGTCGCGCACCTCCGGCGGCTCGAGTCGATCGCGCGCGACAACGACGGCCACCGCGCGGCCGGCACCCGGGGCGGTGAGGCGTCCATCGACCTGGTCGCCGGCCGGCTGCGCGACGCCGGCTACCGCGTGCGCCTGCAGGACGTCCGCTTCCCCTTCTTCGACGAGCGCGAGCGGCCGCGGGTGTCCGCGGGGGATCGGCGACTGCGCGCGCGCCGCGACGTCGCCACGCTCATCTACTCGGCCGGCGGCCGGGCCGAGGGGCCGATCGAGCAGGTGCCGCGCCTCGGGTGCGCGGCGCGCGACCACGCGCGCGTGCAGCGGGGCGAGATCGCGCTGATCCGGCGGGGCGTCTGCACCCTGCGGCGCAAGGCGAAGCTGGCGGCCGACGCCGGCGCGGCCGCGGTGCTCATCGTCAACGACGGCGGCCCGGGGCGGACCGGCACCATTCCCGGCACGCTCGGCAGCCCGGGCGTCCGCGTGCCGGTCGTGGGCACGAGCGTCCCCGCGGGCCGTGCGCTGGCCGCCGCGCGTCGGGCGACGGTCGAGGTGAACGCCGTCTCGGAGCGGCGCACGACGCGCAACGTGATCGCCGATTCCCCGACCGGCCGTGCCGCCGGGACGGTCATGCTCGGCGGCCACATCGACTCGGTGACGGAGGGGCCGGGCATCAACGACAACGGCACGGGCATCGCCACGCTGCTCGAGATCGCCGAGCGGCTCGCCGAGCGCGAGGCGCCGCGCCACCGCGTCCGCTTCGCGTTCTGGGGGGCGGAGGAGCTCGGGCTCCACGGCTCGCGCCAGTACGTCCGCCGGCTCTCGGCGGCCAGGCGCCGCGAGATCGCCGCCTACGTCAACCTCGACATGACCGGCTCCCCCAACCCCGCGCGGCTCGTCTACGACGGCGATGCCGGCCCGCGCGGCTCGGTGCGGATCGAGCGCGCGCTGCGCGGCCACTTCCGCGCCGCCCGCCTCCCCAGCGGCACGGCGACCATGCGCGGAGGCTCCGATCACACGCCCTTCATGCGCGCCGGCATCCCGGTCGGCGGCCTGTTCACCGGCGCGGGCGGCACGAAGTCGGCCGAGCAGGCCCGGCGGTTCGGCGGCCGCGCCGGGCGCCCGCTCGATCGCTGCTATCACCGCGGCTGCGACACGGTGGCCAACGTCGACCGGCGGCTGCTCGGCCAGAACGCCGACGCCGCGGCGCACGCGCTCGTGGTGCTGGCGCGCTGAGCCGGCGCGCGTCGAGGAGACGGCCAGTCCCCGTGTGCTCCAACGATTCCGGTGCGAGAGTCCCGGGTCCTGGCCGCCTGGGTGGCTGCTGATACGGCGCAGACCGTTCAGCCGCAGGCATCCCCTGCCCGCACAGCCAACGGCGAACCCTCGCTCGCGGGCGAGGTCAGCACGCTACGCGGAGGACCCGCGCCACGCCCCCGGCAGGACTCGAACCTGCGACCCGCTGCTTAGAAGGCAGCCGCTCTA
>JAUJME010000459.1 GCA_030447005.1 Solirubrobacteraceae bacterium
GTCGAGTGGGCGTTCAAGGGCGAGGACTACCTGGTCAAGGAGGTCCTCAAGGAGGCCGGCGACGCGGCGGTGCTCGAGCCCGCCGACGCGCGCGAGGCCGTCCGCGCCGCCGCCGAGCGGCTCCTCGCCGCACAGGCGGCGCCCGCCGGCCGATGAGCCGGCGCGACCAGATCCGCATGAGCCACGACGAGATCGTCGCGTTTTTGGAGGAGGAGCGGACGGTCACGGTGGCCACGATCGGTCGCGACGGCTGGCCGCACCTGATGCCGCTCTGGTACGTGTGTGACGTCGCCCAGACGACGAGCGCCAGCGAAGTCGGGCCGGGCGAAATCCGTCTCCGGGCGTGGACCTACGCCGCCTCCCAGAAGGTCCGCAACCTCGAGCGCGACCCGCGCTGCACCCTCCAGGTCGAGGCGGGGGAGGAGTACGGCGAGCTGCGCGGGGTGATGTTCAAGGCCGAGGTCGTCCTGCACCGCGAGGTCGAGGACGTCTGGAGCGTCGGCGCCGAGCTCGCGCAGCGCTACGGCGGCGCGTCGATCACCCCCGAGGTCGAGGCGGCGATGCGCAAGCAGGCCGCCAAGCGGGTCGGGCTCGAGTTCCGCGTGCGCGAGACCGCGAGCTGGGACCACTCGAAGCTCGCCGGGTGACGTCGCCCAGACGACGTGCGCCACCGAAGTCGGGCCGGGGTGACGTCGCCCAGACGACGAGCGCCAGCGAAGTCGGGCCGGGCGAAACCGTATTCTCCCGCGCTCGATGGAGGCGCTCAAGGGTCTGATCCTCTCTGGCGGGAAGGGCACGCGGCTGCGGCCGATCACCCACACGTCGGCCAAGCAGCTCGTCCCCGTCGCCAACAAGCCGGTGCTCTTCTACGGCATCGAGGCGATGGCGGCCGCGGGGATCTCGGAGATCGGGATCATCATCGCGCCGGAGACCGGCGGCGAGATCCGCGCGGCGGTGGGCGACGGCTCGGAGTTCGGCGTCTCGATCACCTACATCGAGCAGGACGAGCCGCTCGGGCTCGCCCACGCCGTGCTGACCGCCGAGCCGTTCCTGGGCGACAGCCCGTTCGTGATGTACCTCGGCGACAACCTCCTGCAGGGCGGGATCGAGGACCTCGTCGAAGCGTTCCGCCAGCACGAGCCCCAGGCGCTCATCCTCCTCACCCCGGTCCCCGACCCGCACAACTACGGCGTCGCCGAGCTGCACCCGGCCGGCGGGGTGCGCCGGCTGGTCGAGAAGCCGCCCGAGCCGGCGACCGACCTCGCGCTGGTCGGGGTCTACATGTTCACCCCGCGCATCCACGACGCGGCGCGCGCGATCAAGCCGTCCGGACGGGGCGAGCTCGAGATCACCGACGCGATCCAGTGGCTCGTCGATGCGTCCGAGCCGGTCGAGTCCCACATCGTGCGCGGCTGGTGGAAGGACACGGGCCGCCTCGACGACATGCTCGAAGCCAACCGGCTCATCCTCGATACGGTCGAGCGGCGCGTCGACGGCAGCCTCGTCGAGTCCCAGATCGACGGCCGCGTCGTCGTCGAGGCAGGCGCCGTCCTCGAGCGCTCCACGGTCCGCGGCCCGGCGATCATCGGGGCCGGGGCGATCCTCCGCGACGCCTACGTGGGCCCGTACACGGCGATCGGCGAGGGCGTCGTCGTCGAGAACGCCGAGGTCGAGCACTCGATCCTGCTCGAGGGCTCGTCCGTCCGCGGGCTGGCCGGCCGGATGGAGTCCTCCCTGCTCGGCAAGAACGTCGCGATCTCCCGGTCGGCCCGCCAGCCCCGCGCGTTCCGCTTCATGGTCGGCGACCAGTCGGAGATCGAGGTGCTGTAGGCGCGGGCGGGCTCGGCCGGCCCCACTGCGGCTGGTGAGGGAGGCGGAAAAGGTGGCACTCGCCGCCCCGCCGCCCTCGAGATCCACATCACCCGGAATGGGGACGGAAGATGTGACACTCGCCGCTCCCAGCACGGCGAGATCCACATCACCGGGCCCCGGAGGAACCCCCTCCCTCACCAGCCGGGGTTCGTCCCG
>JAUJME010000460.1 GCA_030447005.1 Solirubrobacteraceae bacterium
GAGATCACCGCGGCGACGTGGAGCACCAGCGCCAGCTTCATCACCTCCGACGGCTGGAACTGGATCGGCCCGGCGCCCAGCCAGCGGCGCGCCCCGTTGATGTTGACGCCGAGCCCCGGGATCAGGACGAGGACCAGCAGGACGAAGGCGCCGAGCAGGAAGAGCGGCGTGGCGTCGCGGACCGTCTGGAGGCCGCGCCGGGCGAGGACCTGCATGAGCACGAGCCCCACGCTGCCGTACATCAGGTACTTCATGAGGTAGGCGGTGCCGTCGCCCTGCCCTTCGAGCAGCGTGCGCGCCGAGGACGCCGAGTAGACCATCACCGCGCCGCCGGCCAGCAGGCAGAAGGTCGCCGTCAGCAGCAGCCGGTGCTCGAGCGGCTGGGGCAGCCTGGGCGCCCTGGCGCGCCGCGGCTCGCCGGGCTCGCGCGCCCCGGCGGGGGCGCGCCGCGGCAGGCGGAGGTTGGCCAGGAGCGACATCAGGGGTCGATTCGACATCTCAGCCCCCGCCCCTCGTCATGAGCGCCCGGAAGTGCTCCCCGCGCTCCTCGAAGGAGGCGTACTGGTCATACGACGCACAGGCGGGCGACAGCAGGACCACCTCGCCGGGCCGCGCCGCCGCCCGCGCGCCCTCGACGGCGCGCTCGAGGTCGGAGTCGAGGTGCAGCGCGACACCCGTGCCGGCCAGCACCTCGCCGATCTCCGGGCCTGCCTCGCCGATCAGCCTGACCGCCCGGCACCGCGCCGCCACCGGCTCGGCCAGCGGGCCGAAGTCAGACCCCTTGCCGCGGCCGCCGAGGATGGCGTGGACGCCGCCCTCGAAGGACGAGATGCCCACCACCGCCGAGGCGACGTTGGTCGCCTTGGAGTCGTTGACGTAGAGGACCCCGTCGATCGTCGCCACCTCCTCCAGGCGGTGCGGGACGCCGCCGAAGGTGGCCAGGCCGGCCCGGACCGCGTCGGGCTCGACGCCGCGGGCGAGGCAGACCGCCGCGGCGGCCATCGCGTTCTCGCGGTTGTGCGGGCCGCGCAGCCGGATCTCGTCGGTGCCCATCAGCGGCGCCTCGTCCCACCACAGCTGGCCGGCCCGGTCGGCGAGCTCGGCGCCGGGCCCCGCGCCGAAGCAGACCCGCCGCGCGCAGCCGCCGAGGTCCTCGACGCCGAGCCCGAGCGGGGCGACCGCCACCGCCTCGTTGGGCTGGCGGGCGAAGATCCGCAGCTTGGCCTCGCGGTAGGCGTCGAGCGTCCCGTGGCGGTCCAGGTGGTCCTCGGTGACGTTGAGCAGCACGGCGGCGTCCGGCGCGAAGGCCTCCGTGTCCTCGAGCTGGAAGGACGACGCCTCGCAGACGACCACCGGCTCGGGCCCGAGCTCGCCCGCCAGGGAGGAGAGCGCCGTGCCGACGTTGCCCGCCACCGTCACCGGCAGGCCCGCCTCGCGGTGGACGTGGCCGATCAGCTCGACCGTCGTGGTCTTGCCGTTGGAGCCGGTGACCGCGATGCACGGGTTCTCGAGCAGCCGCCAGCCGAGCTCCATCTCGCCGAACAGCGGCATCCCGCGATCGCGCGCGGCCCGGATGACCGGCGCCTGTGCCGGCACGCCCGGGCTCTTGACCACCCAGCGCACCCCGGCCAGGAGCTCGACGCCGTCGCCGCGCGGCCAGACCGCCACGCCGGCGCCCTCGAGCTCCGCCCGCGCGGCCTCGCTCACCACGCCGGCGTCGCAGCCCACGACCTCATAGCCGCGCGCCCGCAGCGCCAGCGCGGCCGCCACGCCCGACCGCGCCAGCCCCACCACCAGGCAGGGGCCGGCGGGCAGCGGCGGGCGACCGGTGACGGCGCGGCCGAGCGGGTCCATCCGCCCATTGAACGCGAGGCGCCGGACGGCGCTGCGGGGTGTCGAGGCTCAGGCCGGCGCCGGCGCCTCGAGGCGGACGCGGGCCCGCGGGTCGGCCCTGCCGCCCTCGAACTCGAGCCCCTCCTTCTCCAGGCGCCGGCGCACCGCGGCCGGGTCGCCCAGCGCGGTGCCGCC
>JAUJME010000461.1 GCA_030447005.1 Solirubrobacteraceae bacterium
GAAGGTGTCGAGGTACCAGTCGACGATCGCGTCGCCGGCGAACAGCCCGGCGAGGCCGCCCAGGGCGAGGAACGGGCCGAACGGCACGGCGGTCTTGCGACCCTCCTTGGCCCCCTTTCGCGCGATGATCGCGGCGCCGACCACGCTGCCGGCCAGCAGGGCGATCAGCATCGCCGGGCCGACCGCGCGGCCGAGGAAGAGCCCCATCACGCCTGCGAGCTTGACGTCGCCCATGCCCATCCCGGACGGGTAGGCGAGCGCCGCGATCAGCAGGAAGCCGCCGGCCGCCACCGCCGCGATGAGGTGCTCGACGAGGGAGTCGGCCCGGGTGAGCGCGAGGATGGCGAGCGCCGCCACCGCCCCCACCGCCATGATCTTGTTCGGGATGATCCGGTGGTCGAGGTCGATGAAGATCACCGGGACGAGGATCAGGACGAAGGCCAGCCCGAGCCACACGTCGCGGTCGGCGCCCTCGGAGAGGACCACGAGCGCCAGCAGCAGCGCCGTCATCGCCTCCACGAGCGGGTAGCGCCGCGAGATGGGCTCGCCGCAGTGGCGGCAGCGCCCCCGCAGCAGCAGCCAGGAGAGGATGGGGACGTTGTCGTAGGGCCGCACGGGCGTGCCGCACGACGGGCACGCCGACGCGGGCCGCACGAGGCTCTCCCCGCGCGGCAGCCGCCAGATCACCACGTTGAGGAAGGAGCCGAGCAGCGCGCCCATCAGCGCCGCCACGCCGGCGGCCGCGGCGGTCACCGGCGGGCCTCGGCGATCGGGGTGCGCGGCATCGCGGCGGGACTGTAGTGCCGGCGCGGCCGGCGGCCCTCAGTGGCCGGGGCGCTCGGCGACCGCGAGGCCGGCCGCGACGGTCAGCCGCGAGGCGGGCGCGTCGCCCGCGGACTCGGTCGCCGCGACGACGGCGGGCGCCACGGGCAGCCGCAGCTGGCGCGAGAGCTCGTCCGCGAAGCCGGGGATGCCGACCGCCGGACCCGTCAGGACCGCCCGGTCGACGGGCTGGGAGGCGTCCTGCATCCGGTAGAAGTTCAGCGAGTTGCGGACCGCGTCGGCGAGGTGGTGGACCCCGTCGGTCAGCACCGCGCGGGCGTTCTGGACGATCTCGACCTCTCCGGCGATCTCCGAGAGCGGGGCCTCGAGGCCGACGTGCAGCAGCCACTGGCGGGCGTGCTCCATGGTCAGCGAGCCGCGCTCGGCGAGCGTCGCGGCGAGGTCCTCCACCCCACCCGGCGCGGTGCGGGTGAACAGGCAGGAGGCCCCCGAGGCGACGGCGACGTTGGTCAGCCCGCCCACGTTGACGTAGAGGACCGCCTCGCCCTCGGGCATCTCGACGTCGAGGGCGCGGATCATCGCGAAGGCGGAGAGGTCGATCCCCTCGAGCTTGAGGCCCGCCTGCTTGGTGGCCTCCACGAGGCGCTCGACCATGTCGCGGCGGACCGCGACCACGACGACGCGGGAGCGCAGGCCGGCGGGCGTGTCGACGATCCCGAGCGGCTGGTAGTCGAGCACCGCCTCGTCGATCGGCATGGGGATGTGATCGGGGGCCTGGATGCGGACCGCCTGCGCGAGCTGCTTGGGGTCCTCGAGCGGCGGCAGGTCCAGGGTGCGCACGACGATCCGCTGGTTGGCGACGCCCAGGCGGACGTGGCGCGGCAGGTCGTGGGCGTCGAAGAAGGCGCGCAGTGCGCCGGCCAGCTCGGCCTCGTCGGTGACCTCGCCGTCGCGCATGATCCCGGGGCGCAACATCTCGACCGCGCCGCGGCGCAGGGAGACCTTCCCGTTGACCTCCACCTCGGCCGCGGCCAGGTGGCTCGGCTCGATCTCGAGGCCGACGACGGCCTTCTCCTTCTTGCGGCTGGCGGGGAGCTTGATCACGGTCTCGATGATCGGCACGCGGGCGGCGCGGCTTGAGGGCTACTGCCCGGCCGTCAGGACGCGCCAGGAGTTCTTGACCACGACCGCGCCGGCGATCGCCTTGATCTGGTCGAAGCCCCGGGGGTCGTAGACGATGTT
>JAUJME010000462.1 GCA_030447005.1 Solirubrobacteraceae bacterium
GATCAGCGGCACCATCACCGGCGCGACGGCCTCGTAGTAGCGCGCGAGGTCGAGCTTCGTGATGCCGTCGTCGCCGAACAGCACCTTGTCGGGCTTCGAGACGTCGTCGGCCTTCACAGCGACCGGCCGCGCAGGAAGTCGGCGGCGGCCATCGGCCGGCCGCCCGGCGGCTGGACCTCGAGCAGCTCGAGCCCGCCGGCGACCGTGCCGACCACCAACGCGCCGTCCTGCCCGCGGAACGCGCCCGGCTCGAGGGCGGCGTCCGGGCAGAGCGCGGCGGCGCGCACGCCGAGCAGGTCGCCGCCCGGCAGGGCGATCCGCGCGCCGATGTGGGGCGTCAGCGCGCGCACGGCACGCTCGAGCTCGGCGGCGGGCCGCGCCGCCGGGTCGAGCGTGCGGTCGGCGGCGGTGATCTTCTCGGCGTACGTGATGCCGTCCTCGGGCTGGGCGGCGAACGGCGGCTGCTCGTCGAGCGCGCGCAGCAGGAGGTCGCCGCTCAGCGCGCGCAGCCGCCCGGCCACCGTCGCGTAGGTGTCATGCGGTCCGATCGGCGTGCGCCCCTGCAGGCAGACGGGGCCGTCGTCGAGGCCGGGCGTGAGCGCCATGATCGACACGCCGGTCTCGTCGTCGCCGGCCATGATCGCGCGCTCGACCGGGGCCGCGCCGCGCCAGCGCGGCAGCAGCGACGGGTGCACGTTGCGGATCGGCCCGAAGCGGCTGAGCAGCGGCTCCCGGATGAGCGCGCCGTAGGCGCACAGGACGAGCGCATCGGGCTCCGCGGCGGCGATCCGGGCCACGGCGTCCTCCTCGTTGACGCGCTCGGGCTGGACGACGTCGAGGTCGAGCTCGCGCGCCGCATCGGCGACCGGCGGCGCGGCGAGCCGGCGCCCGCGGCCCTTCGGCGCGTCGGGGCGGGTGACCACGAGCGCCGGCCGGTGCGGTGAGGCGGCCAGGCGCCGCAGGATCGCCGCGGCGAAGTCCGAGGTCCCGAGGTAGACCGTCCGCACCGGCGCGCGCCGCGCCTACGCCGCAGAGCGCTCGCGCTCGGCCTCGCGCAGCGCGCGGATGGCCTCCTTGCGCTGGTCGCGCGAGGCGCGGTCGAGGATCAGCACCCCGTCGAGGTGGTCGACCTCGTGCTGGATCACGCGCGCCTCCAGGCCGCTGGCCTCGACGAGGATCGCGGCGCCGTCGGCGTCCTGGGCACGCACGCGCACGTGCAGCGGCCGCTCGACGTCGACGTGGACGCCCGGGAGGCTGAGGCACCCCTCCTCCATGATCTCCTTGTCACGGCTCGACCACTCGATCTCCGGGTTGACGAGCGCCTGGATCGGGCTGTCGGGCTCGACGCGGTAGACGAGCAGCCGGTGCGAGACGCCGACCTGCGGCGCCGCGAGGCCGATCCCGATCGAGTCGGCCATCAGCACGCCCATGCGCCTGACCTCGTCGCGCAGCGCGAGGTCGAAGTGCTCGACCGGACGGGCACGCGTCTTCAGCACCGGGTCGCCGAAGCGGCGGATGTGGGCCATCGCCGCCTCGCGGCGCGCGCGGACCTCCGGATCGAGGACCGGAGGGGCGTCCTCGGGCGCCTCGACCTCGGCGTCCAGCTCGTCGCTCATCGCCCCCGAGTGTACGGGCGGCCCGGGCGCCTCAGCGCGCGGGCGCCGGTGACGCGCCGAGCCCGCGGGCTACTGCGGGTCGACGTCGACGCTCAGCGCGACGGCGCGGTGCGCCCGGTCGGCCGCGACCGCATCGACCGCCGCGCCGATGGCCGCCACCGCGCTCGCGCGCTTGTGCGGACGCGCCTTCAGGAGGAGCTGGCTGCGCTCGCGCCCGCGCAGCCGGAACAGCGGCGCGGGCCCGAGCAGGACGGGCGGCCCGACGCCGATGCGGGCGGCGAGCGCCGCGGCGGCGGCGTGCGCGGCGCCGGGCTCGGCCGACGACGTCACGATGCGGATGAGCGTCGTGAACGGCGGATAGCGCAGCGCCTCGCGGCGGCCGAGCTCGCCGGCGAGGAAGCCGTCGGC
>JAUJME010000463.1 GCA_030447005.1 Solirubrobacteraceae bacterium
GGCGACGACGCGCTGCTCGGCGAGGTCGGCCAGGGCTTCAAGATCGCCATGAGCGCGCTCGACTCCGGGCGCTACTCGGTGGCGGCGGGGTGCGTCGGTATCTGCCAGGGGTCGCTCGAGGCGAGCGTCGCCTACGCCAAGGAGCGCGAGCAGTTCGGGCGGCCGATCGGCTCCTTCCAGCTCGTGCAGGCGATGATCGCCGACATGCGCGTCCAGGCCGACGCTTCGCGGATGCTGGTCTGGCGGGCGGGCGACCTCAAGGACAAGGGCCGCCCGAACACCACGGAGACCTCGATCGCCAAGCTCTACGCGACCGAGGCCGCGCAGAACTGCGCCCACCTGGCGATCCAGGTCCACGGCGGCTCGGGCTACGTCGACGACCACCCGGTCGAGCGCTACTTCCGCGACGTCCGCGTCACCACGCTCTACGAGGGGACCTCGCAGATCCAGAAGCTGATCATCGGGCGGGCCGAGACGGGATTGAACGCGCTCGCCTAACGTCGCCCAGAGCATGAGCGCCAGCGATATGCGGCCGGGCGAAACCCGTATCGGGATCGTCGGAGCGGGAACGATGGGCGCGGGGATCGCTGAGCTCGGCGCCCGCGCCGGGCTGCCCACGCTGCTCCACGACCCGGATCCCGAGGCGCTGTCGCGCGGTCTGGAGGCGGCCCGCGAGCGCCTGGAGCGCAAGGGCGACGACCCGGCGCTGCTCGAGCCGGCGGCCGATCTCGACGCGCTCGCGGGCTGCACCCTGGTGATCGAGGCGGCACCCGAGTCCCTCGAGCTCAAGCGCGAGCTGTTCGCCAGCCTCGCCTCGATCGTCGGCGCGAACGCCGTCCTGGCCACCAACACCTCGTCGCTCAGCGTCACGGCGATCGCCGCCGGTGTCCCCCGCCCCGAGCGCGTCGTCGGGATGCACTTCTTCAACCCCGCGCCGGTCATGAAGCTCCTCGAGGTCGTCGCCGGCGAGCTCTCCTCCGAGGCCGCGCTGGAGCTCGCGCGCGCCACCGGCGCGGCGATGGGCAAGCGCGTCATCGACGCCGCCGACGGCCCCGGCTTCCTCGTCAACCGCTGCAACCGCCCGTTCGGGCTCGAGGCGCTGCGGATCGTGCAGGAGGGCCTGGCGACCCCGGAGCAGGTCGACCGCATCGTGCGGCTCGGCGGCGGCTACCGGATGGGGCCGTTCGAGCTGATGGACCTCGTCGGGCTCGACGTCGGCCTCGAGGTCTCGAAGTCCTTCTACGCGCAGTCCTTCGGCGAGCCGCGCTGGCGCCCCTCGCCGCTCGTCGAGCGGCTGGTCGCCGCGGGGCGGCTGGGCCGCAAGTCCGGGCGCGGCTGGTACGCCCATCCCGGCCACCGCCCGGAGGACCCCGAGCGGCGGCCGCCGGGCGGCGGCGACGGCCTCGTCGTGGTGGCGGGCGAGTCCGAGCTCGCGCTCGACCTGCTCGAGTCGGCCGACGCGGCGGGCTGGGACGCCGCCACGCCCGAGGAGGCGGCGGGCGAGCTGCCGGCGCTGATCGTCGACTGCGGCACGGCGGAGGAGGACCCGCCCCTGCAGGGCGCGCCGCAGGTCCTGCTCTGCGACGCCGCCCCGCTCGCCGCGCTCGACACGGGCGGCGCGAGCGCCGGCTTCTACGCGCTCCCGGGCGCCGGGCTGGTCGAGCTCACCCGCTCCCCCACCACCTCCGAAGCGGCGGCGCGGAGCGCCGAGCGGCTCTTCGCCACGCTCGGCCGCCACACGGAGTGGGTGGGCGACGCGCCGGGGCTCGTGCTCGGCCGGATCGCCGCCCAGCTCGTCAACGAGGCGTGCTTCGCGCTCGGCGAGGGCGTCGGCTCGGCGGCCGACATCGACGCCGGGATGGTCCTGGGACTCAACCACCCGCGCGGGCCGCTCGCGCTCGGCGACGCGATCGGCCCGCTCGAGGTCCTCGCCGTCGTCCTCGGCCTCCAGGACGAGTATCGCGAGGAGCGCTACCGGCCCGCGCCCGCGCTGTTGCGCGCGGCGCGCGGCGGCGAGGAG
>JAUJME010000464.1 GCA_030447005.1 Solirubrobacteraceae bacterium
GCTCGGCCTCGGCGCGCTTGCGGGCGGTGATGTCGCGCACCACGACGACGAGCTGGTCGCGCTCGTCGACGCGGAGGGGCACCGCCGCGACGTCGAGGTCGACGAGGCGCCCGGAGCGGTGGGTGACGACGAACTCGTAGTGCGGGTCGACGAGCCCCTGCTCGGCGCGGATGGCCGCGCGCTCCTGCACCTCGGCGCGGTTCCGGTCGGGGATGAGATCCCAGACCGAGTCCATCGTGCGCAGCTCGTCGAGCGGGTAGCCCGTCAGCTCCTCGAACGCCGAGTTGGCGTAGACGAGCGTGTTCCCCTCGAGCACCACCATCCCCTCGCCGACCTCCGAGAGGGCGAGCATGAGCGTCTCGTAGCGGTCGGTCTGGGCGCGCAGGGCGCGGTCGGCGGCGCGGCGGTCGGTGACGTCGAAGACGACGGCGCCGACGCCGAGCACCTCCTCGCCGCGCCGGACGGGGTAGTAGGAGGTGATCCACTCGCGCCGGCGGTTGCGGCGGCCGCCCGACAGCCGCGACACCGCGTCGTCGGTCAACGGGTCCCCCGTCTCGAGCACGCGCCGCAGCTCGCGGGTGAGGTCGGCGCCGTCGCCGGGGAAGAGCTCGGCCGGTGTGCGGCCGATGTGGGCGGCGGCGGGCGCCTCGTTCATCTCCGCCATGCGGTCGTTGACGCGGACGTAGCGGAGGTCGCGGTCGAGGTGGGCGAGGCCGACCGGGGCGCTCCCGAACAGCGCCTCGACGAGCGCGTAGGACTCCTCGAGCTGCTCGCGCGCGGCCCGCGCGTCGGCGCGGGCGCGCACGCTCTCGAGCGTCAGCGCGCAGCGGCGGGCGAGCTCCTGGGCGAGCGCGACGTCCTCCGGGCCGTAGCGGCGCCCGCTCTCGGCGGCGACGAGCGTGATGGCGCCGAGCGTGCGGTCGCGCGCCCGCAGCGGCAGGATCATCCCCGACCGCAGCCCGAGGCCGGCGAGCAGGGCCTGGTGCTCGGGATGGCGCGTGCCCTCGGGCCACGTCGACGGGTCGGGGATGTCGTTGTGGATCTGGGCCTGACCCGTCCGGATCGTCATGCCGGCGCCGTCGGCGTCGTCGAGGGAGGCCGGCCAGCGGCTGCGCAGCTCCTCGCCGAGGGCGACCTTCTCCGGGTCGGCGTGGGCGACGCCGACCCGCTCGAGGCCGCCGTCCGGCCGGACGAGGTCGATCGCGCACCAGTCGGCGACCGCCGGCACCGCGATGCGCACGACCCGGGCCAGGACGTCGTCGACGTCGTCGGCCGCGTCGGCGAGCGCCTCGCCCGTCTCGTTGAGGAACGCCTGCCGCGCGGCGATGGCCTCCGACCGCCGCGCGAGCTCCGAGACGACGACGGCCAGGGCGCCCACGACCCCCACGCTGAGCAGCCGGACCCAGAACTGGCCGAGCCCGGGGTCGAGGTAGTCGAGCAGCGCCGCGGAGGCCACGACCGCCGCGACGCTCGCCGCCCCGACGATCGCGACCTCGCGAGGGCGGCAGCGGAGGGCGGCGAGCAGCGGCGCGATGGAGAAGGACGGCGCCAGGATCGTGCGCTCGCCCGTCAGGACGTCCAGGCCCAGGAGCAGCGCGAGCAGGCCGAGCGAGAGCAGGAAGAGGGGGCGCGCGCCGGGAATGCCCAGGCGCCGCTTGTATCAACTCCGCTGAGCGGCGGCCAGCGGCGGGCGCCGCTACGCCGCCCGTCGTGCCAGGCGGCGCCGCTCGCCCGCCGCCGCGAGGGCGCGGTGATAGCCGTCGGCGAGCCGGTCGAGCGCGCGCTCCCACGTCCGCTCCCGCGCCGCCGCGAGGCCGCCGCGGACGAGCCGCTCGCGGCCGGCCCGCGACCCCGCCAGCCCGGCGAGCGCGCCGGCCAGCGCCTCGGCGTCGGGCGGGCACAGCAGCCCCGTGCGCCCGTCGGCGATGAGCTCCGCCGGCCCGCCGGCCCCGACCGCGATCACCGGCAGCCCGGAGGCCTGCGCCTCGAGGATCACCTGGCCGAAGGTGTCGGTCGCCG
>JAUJME010000465.1 GCA_030447005.1 Solirubrobacteraceae bacterium
AGGGCGCCCCGGCAGCGGGCCGCAGCGTGCGGTCCTCAGGGTGCGAGCACAGCGCGCGGCGGCCCGGGCAGGTGCCGCAGAGCTCCCGGTGCGGTGAGTCGGTGACCGGGAACTCCTCCGCGATCACGCCCTGCGCCAAGCCGAGCAGCGCCTCGGCGAGCGCGGGCACGTCGGCGCGGGTGTAGGTCGCGCTCGCCGCCTCGGCGGGGCGCTCGAGGTAGCAGTGGGCCACCTCGACGCGCTCGGCGCCGCCGCGCAGGGCGGCGAGCGCGTAGACGAGCCGCTGGGTGCCGTAGGCGCGCTCGACGACCTCGGCCGGGACGTCCTCCGGCGCCAGGCGGTCCGTCTTGTAGTCGACGACGAGCATCGCGCCGCCCGGCTCCTCGGCCAGCACGTCGATGAAGCCGGTCAGCAGCGGCGCGTCGGGGCGCTGCTCGAGCGCGAAGGCGAACGGCGCCTCGCGCCGGCCGCCGCGCCCGGCGGCCGCCAGGCGCGCGCACAGCGGCGAGCGCGCGAAGGCGGCGACGAGCGCGATGACGTCCTCGACCTCCTCGGGCGCCGGCCGCGCGCCGTGGGCGGCGGCGAGCGCCTCGACCTTCGCCCGCGACGGCGGCACCGGGCGGCGGAAGTCGAGGTCCTCGAGCAGCGCGTGGGCGAGCGTCCCGCGTACGCGAGGGTCGAGGCCCTCGGGCGCCGGCGGCCCGGCGGCCCGCCCGGCGGCCGTCGGATCGCCCGGGTCGGGCGGCTCGGGGACGTCGGGGAGGCCGAGGACGCGGCGCAGGTAGAAGCGGTAGGGGCAGCGCGCGTAGTCGCCGAGCGAGGAGTAGGAGAGGCGCGCGGGCCCGAGCCGCCCCGCCGGGGCGGCGGGCGCCGGCAGCTCGCCGCGCGGCGCGGGCTCGAGCGGGGTCGTGCGCCCGGCGCCCGTGCGGCTGACGGTCGGCGTGGCCGGCAGCGCGGTCGAGCCGCCCGTCGCGCGGCGACGGCCGTGGGGCAGGACGGCTTCCGCCTGCCCCGGCGTGAGCAGCCGCGCGCGCAGGCGCGCCCGGCGGCCCTCCCAGCCGCGGTCGACGACCGCCTCCGGGCGCTCGGCGCCGAGGACGGCGCCCGGGTCCTCCCCCAGCAGCGCCCGCGCGATCCAGGTGACCGGCGCGGCGCCCGGCTTGGCCTCGGGCCAGCGGCTCGTGTCGATCGCCCCCGTGAGGATCAGCTTCTCGCGCGCGCGGGTCATCGCGACGTAGAAGAGCCGGCGCTCCTCCTCGGCCTCGGCCGCCGCGAGCTCGGACGCCAGCCGGTCGTAGGCGAGCGCGGGCACCGCCTTGCCGCCGCCCAGGGCGCTCAGCCGCAGACCGGCCTCGCCGTCGGGCCCGACGAGCAGCGCGTCGCGCCCGCGGGCGGGGTCGCGGCCGAGGTCGGCGACGCAGACCACGTCGAACTCGAGGCCCTTGGCGCGGTGGATCGTCATCAGGCGGATCGCGTTGAGCCCCTCGCTCTCGAGCGGCGCCTCGCCCTCGCGCGCCGCCTCGAGCTCCTGCGTCGCCGCGAAGGCCAGGAAGCCGCGCAGGTCGCGGCCCTCGGCGCGCTCGTACTCGCGCGCGAGCCGCATCAGCTTGCGCAGGTTGGCCAGGCGGCGCTCCCCGTCGGGCCGGGCGAGGATGGCCAGATCGTAGCCCGTCGCGGCGAGCGCGCGGTCGAGCAGGACCTCGGCGGCGGTCCGCGGCGCCCGCTCGCGCTCGCCGGCGAAGAACGCGCCGAAGGCGGCGAGCCGCTCGCGCTCGGCCGGATCGAGGACCGCCGTCCACTCGGCCGGCGCCCCGCCGGCGAACGCCTCGCGCAGCGCCGCCCACGCGCCGTGGCCGCGCTCGCGCCCCGCGCGCGCGAGCAGGACCAGCGCGTCGGCGCTCGCGCCGGCGAACGGCGAGGCGAGCACCCCGAAGAGCGCCTCCTCGTCGAGCGGGTTGGCCAGCGCCCGCAGGTAGGCGACGCCGTCGCGGACCTGCTCGCCCGACCAGTAGCCGCG
>JAUJME010000466.1 GCA_030447005.1 Solirubrobacteraceae bacterium
AGCGGCGCGTCCTCGAGGATCACGTTGGGCGACTTGCCGCCCAGCTCGAGCGCGACGCGCTTGACCGTCCCGGCCGCCACCTCGCTCACCCGGCGCCCCGCGGCCGTGGAGCCGGTGAACGAGACCATGTCGATCCCCGGGTGCGCCGCGATCGCCTCCCCCACCACCGGGCCGACGCCCGTGACGAGGTTGAAGACGCCCGCGGGCAGCCCGAGCCCGTCGAGGACGTCGGCGAGCAGGAACGCGTTGAGCGGCGCGACCTCCGACGGCTTGAGCACGACGGTGCAGCCCGCCGCCAGCGCCGGCGCGACCTTGGCGGAGATCTGGTGCAGCGGGTAGTTCCACGGCGTGATCGCGCCGACGACGCCGACCGGCTCGCGGACGATCAGCGAGTTGCCGACCTCCTCCTCCCACGCGGTCTCGGCCATGAGCTGCGGCATGGCGCCGAAGTCCATCGTCGGCAGCCCCGCCTGGATCATGTGGGCGAGCTTGATCGGCATCCCGACCTCGGCGGCGATCAGCGCGGCGATCTCCTCCATCCGCGCGCCGAGCGCCTCGGCGATCCGCTGGAGCCACGCCGCCCGCTCGTCGACCGAGGTCTGCGACCAGCTCTCGAACGCCGCGCGCGCGGCGGCCACCGCGCGGTCGACGTCCTCCGGCGTCCCCTCGGGGATCGTGCCCATCACCTGCTCCGTGGCCGAGTTGACCACCTCGAGCGTGCCCGAGCCGCTCGACTCGACCCACTCGCCGCCGATGTAGATCCGGTCGCGGACCGCGATCCCCTGCTCCGTCGTCGCCGCCATCTCTCTCCTAACTCGTCGACGCCGCGCCCGCGGTCGCCGGCGCGGCCGCCGCGACCGCCTCGGCGTTGCGGTGGGCCAGCGCCATGATCGTGATCATCGGGTTGGTGCCGGAGGACGTCGGGAAGGCGCTCGCGTCGCCAATCCACACGCCCTTGACGTCGTGGAGCTCGCCCCACGGGCCGGCCACGCTGGTCTGCGGGTCGGTGCCCATCCGGCAGGTGCCCATCTGGTGGGCGGAGAAGAGCTTCCAGCCGCCCGCCCGCAGCGGGATGCGCTGGACGCGGGCGATGTAGGCGTCGATGTCGTCGCCCCAGCGCCAGACGGGCATCCCGGCCGCCAGCGCCATGATCTGCTGCGCGCCCGCCGCCTCGTGGAGGCGGAGCTGGACGTCGATCGCGTGGTGGGTGTTGCGGAGGTCGCGCTCGTCGTCGAGCGAGTAGGACGGGACCGCCATGCCGGCGTGGTCGACCGTCACGCGCCCGTGGCCGTGGTCGCGGACGAGGCCGATCATCGAGGCGCCGTGCCGGAAGCGCGCCATGACGTCCTTGTGCTCGCGCCCGTTGGTCCACGGGACGGCCGAGCCGGCCACCGCCGTCGTGTACTGGGCGGCCTCGATGAGGAAGCCGTAGCCGTCGTCGGCGCCGGCGAACTCGTCGACGAGGCCGGCGTGCGGCGCGCCCTTCCACGCCTCCTGGTCGCCCGGGTAGAAGCCGAACGTCGCGGTGCAGGGGTGCAGCCGCAGGAAGTCGCCGGCCGCCGGGCCGCCGATCTGCGAGCGCAGCAGCAGCGCGGGGGACTCGAGGGCGCCCGCCGCCAGCACGACCTGGGGCGCGTGGACGGTCACCTTCGCCGAGCGCCCCGTCTCCGGGTCCGACCACGTCGCCTCGACCCCCGCCGCGCGCCCGTCCTGCACCAGGATGCGCTCCGCCCAGCACCGGGTGACGAGCTCGGCGCCGCGCTCCGCGGCGTCCTGGAGGTAGGTCTTCAGCGTCGAGCGCTTGGAGCCCGACTGGTCGCCGAAGCCCATGTAGCCCGCCGTCTCGAACGAGTAGCGCTCCGGGTCGGCGTTGCGGGTGACGGTCGAGAAGTTGAAGCCGAGCGCGTCGGCGCCCTCCTTCATCCGGGTCTGCGGCCCGTTGAGCTCCGAGCAGCGGTCGTTGACGCCGAGGCGCTCCCAGACCGCGTCGAGGTGGCGGTCGAACTCC
>JAUJME010000467.1 GCA_030447005.1 Solirubrobacteraceae bacterium
GGTCCGGGTCGAGCGCGTGCTCGACCCGGACGAGATCTGAGGAGCGCCGGTCAGAGGCCGGCGGGGTGGCGGGCGACGTAGCCCGCCGTGGAGCGCTTGCTCCACTGCCAGCGCGAGCCCGTCGTACCGCGCCCCGAGGTGTCGAAGCGGCGGCCGCGGACCACCATGAACATGTGGCTCGGCTTCGCGTAGATCGTGATGTAGCGGCCCCGGCCCGGCGAGCCCCACGACATGAAGCCGGAGGAGTCCAGCGGGCGCGAGAGCAGCCCGCCGCCGTGCAGCGCGTAGGAGACCGAGCCCGAGCAGTCGTAGGCCGAGTCCTTGAAGGAGGCGTGGCCGCCGCCGTAGCGGTACGGGGCGTGGGCGATCCGACTGCCGGCGGCGATCACCCGGCGCACCGCTATCGGCAGCGAGGAGCCGCCGCGACGCCCCCGGCTGCTCGAGCGGCGCTTGAGGACCATGTTGATCCGCGGATGCCCCAGCGCCGCCCACGTGGCGGGGCCGACGACCCCGTCGGCGGTCAGGCCGCGGCGGCGCTGGAAGCGCCGCACCGCGCGGGCGGTGGCCGGGCCGAAGACGCCGTCGGCGGTCAGCCCCAGCCTTCGCTGGAGCAGCCGGATGCGCCCTCGCTGCGTGGAGCGGCCGCCGCCGCGGGCGCCGCGCGAGGAGGCCCGGCCGCCCGTGCGGAAGATCGCGCGCCAGGTGACCCGGCCGACGATGCCGTCGACCGTGAGCCCGTGGCGGCGCTGGAAGCGCTTGACCGCGCGCACGGTGGCCGGGCCGAAGATGCGGTCGGCGGGCAGGCCGAGCTCGCGCTGGAGCTTCGCGACGCGCTCGCCCTTGGAGCCGCGCTCGAGCGGCTTGGCCTCGACCGCCTGCACCGGCAGCGCGATGAGCAGCGCGCAGAGCGCGATCAGCGAGCGCAGGGCTCGCGGGGAGATGACCTTCGTCACTGGTTGTCGATCCTTCGCAGTCGTTGCCTTGGCGCCTACGAGGTGAGCTGACGGGCTCGCGCTGACCGCGCTACGCCGCCGGCTCTTCAGCAGAAGAGCAGCGGCGATTCGCCCCATGGCCGGAGATCCGGCCACAGTGGTTCCCCCGTTCGCCAGGGCCGGGGCCCGGGCGATTCGGCGTGATGCGGGCGTCGTTCTAACAGACGAAAGTCCTGCTCGGTGCAGGATTCCTTGCAGGCCGCGCGGGTGGGCGCGGCGTTGCGGCGCGCGCTACGGGCGCGGAGGCGCTTGCAGCCGGCGCGGCGGGTGCGACGGCACGCCGCAGCCCTTCTCCCGCCGGCGGGCGCTCGTCGCGAGGATCGCGGCGCGCTGCTCGGGCGGGGCGGCGCGCAGCCGGCGGGCCTCCTCGCGCGTGCCGAAGTGGTCCATCGCCACGCCGAAGCCCCAGCCGAGCGCCGGGAAGACCGGCCAGAAGAAGCCGGCGCCCGTCGCCGCCCAGATCCCGATCAGCAGGAGCTGGACGAGGAGGTAGGTCGTCAGGTGGCTGCGGAACGCGGCGGTCAGCTCCTCCTCCTCGGGGACGGGTTGATCGAGCCGGGCGGCGGGCGCCGCGGTCGTGGCCGGGAGGTCGGCGAGCAGCGCGTCGAGCTCGGGCAGCGTGCGCGCCGCGTAGGCGGTGGCGGTGCGCTCGTCGAGCTCGTCGACGGTCAGCCGCCCCTCGCCGGCGTGGGCGCCCAGCAGCCCGGCGACCCGCTCGCGATCGGCGTCGGACGCGCGCAGCGCGGGCTTCTCGGCCATGGGCGGCAGTCTGCCAGCGGCTCACTCCCCGCGCAACGTCCGCGCGGCGGCGGCGAGGCCATGGCGCTCGCACAGATCGGCCAGCGCCTCGCGCGCACCGTCGGGGTCGCGCGGCAGCGCCTCGAAGGCCAGGAGCCCCCAGCGCAGATCCCACCCCGTCACCTGCGGCCGCTCGAGCGCCAGCCGCGCGAGCCACCGCACCGCCGCACGCTCGAGCCGCTCAGGCTCCTGGCGGGCGATCAGCAGCACGACG
>JAUJME010000070.1 GCA_030447005.1 Solirubrobacteraceae bacterium
GCCATGACGGCGCGGTGATCGGAGGGCGGCAGGTCGTGCACGCTCACCCGGTGGGGCTCGATCGAGCGCTCGGCGAGGACGTGGTCGATGGCCACGGGCGGCGGGAAGCGGCGGTTGGCGCGCCAGGTGGTCGCCAGGCCCTTCCCGGTCTCCGCGGCGGCGTCGGCGTAGCCCGTGTCGAGCAGCCGCCGCAGCTCGGCGTGGTCGAGCGTCGCGTTGAAGTCGCCGGCGAGGACGAGCGGCGGGCCGGGGCGGCTCGCCGGCGGCAGCGCGCGCAGGTCGTGGCGCCAGAGGGGCATGAGCGACCCGCGCAGCGGCGCGGGCGGGTGGACGGAGACGACCGTGAAGCGCGCGCCCGTCGGGTGGCGGACGACCGCGGCGGTCATCGCGAACGCGGTGCCGCGCGGCGGGGCGGCCCGCTCGAGCGGGAGTCGCGAGTAGATGCCGGTGCCGCGGTAGGTCGGGCGCGGCTCGGCCTCGCGGTGGGCGAAGGCCCGCCGCAGCTCCGCGTCGAGCTCCGGCGTGAGCTCCTGGACGGCGAGGACGTCGGCGCGCTCCCGCCGCGCGAGCGCGATCAGCCGGCTCGCCGGCACCGAGCCGTCGAGGACGTTGGCGCTCAGGACGCGGACCGCGTTGCCCGGCGGGCCCTCCTCGTAGAGCCGGCCTCCGGCGGCGCGCGGGACCACCGCGACGAGCAGCGCCACGGCGGCGAGGGCGCCGACCGACGCGGCGCCGCGCCGCCGCAGGAGGAGCGCAGCGAGTGCGGCGACGACCGCACCGGCGGCCGCATAGGGCGTGAACGCGGCGAGCGGCACGAGCGGATAGCCCCGCTCGAGGCCGCCCAGGCGCATGACCGCCCACGCCGCCGCCGGCAGCACGAGCGCCCAGGCGAGGACCGCCCTCAACCGAACCGCTTGAGCCCGAGCCGCGCGAGCGCCCCGAACCCCAGCGTGAGCGCCGCGAGGTGGGCGAGCGGGCGGGCGAGGCCCGGGTCGGCGTCGTTGAGCGCCGCATTGAGCGCTTGCAGCGCCGGCTTGAACGGGAAGACCGCGGAGACGACCTGGATGACGTCGTAGAGCCCCTCGGCCACCGCGCCGGCGGGGACCAGCGCGAGGAAGGCGATCGGCAGCGAGAGCAGGAAGGCCAGCAGCGACGCCGCGCGCACCTCGCGCGCCAGGCCGCCGATCGCCACGCCCATGGCGGCGAACGCCAGCGCGCTGAGCGCGATCGCCGGGATCCACAGCGGCGCGCGGCCCCAGTCGAGCCCGACGAACAGGGCGAGGCCGACCAGCATCACCGCCGTCACCAGGAACGAGCAGAGCGCCGCGAGGCCGATCTTCTCGGCGAGCAGGCCGGCGCGCGAGACCAGGCCGCGCACGAGGCGCGAGAACGCGTGCTCCTCGCGCTCGAGCGCCAGCATCCCGGCCGCGAGCAGGAGCGTCACGAACATCAGCGAGATGGTCACGCTGACCGCCACCGCGAAGGCGTCGAGCGGCGTCTTCTTGCCCTCGAGCACGGTCTGCTTGACCTGTACCGGCGAGCCGACGGAGGCGAGGACCTCGTCGGAGAGGTCGAGGTTGTCGATCGCGAGCTTCGCGAAGTTCGACACCTGGGCGAGCGCCACGCGCTCCGGCGCGCCGCGTGGCAGCGAGGCGATCGAGGCCTCCACGATGGTCCGGGCGCGCTCGAGGCCGAGGACCGTGATCTGCTGGCCGAGCAGCGAGAACTCGCCGCCCTCGAGCAGGATCCCCAGGTACCGGCCGGCCAGCTTGGTCAGCTCGCCGGTGAGGGCGCGGTTGGCGTCGCCGAGCCGCGAGTCGATCAGCGACTCGACGTACTGGCGCTTGAGCGGGTCCTCGGCGTTGTAGTAGACCTCGATCGTCGGCCGCTGGGGGCTGCCCGACAGGTTGATCGCGCCGCGGAGCTTGTCGACGGCGTCGGCGGGGATGACCAGCGCGCCGAGCGCCTCGCCCTCGCGGACCTTGGCGATCGCCTCTTCGCGGGTCTTGACGCGGATCGGCTCGACCGCCTCGAAGAGCTTGCCCGCGTAGCTCGAGGCGTCGAACGTCTCGCCCCCCACGTTGAACTCGTTGTCGTCCGGCGGCACGAGGTTGGCGAAGGCCACCCGCGGCTTGCCCGGCGGGCTCGACAGCGAGAAGCCGATCAGCACGGCGATGACGATCGGGTAGATCACGAGCAGGCCGACGAGCAGCGGCGAGCGCCGCAGGATCTGGAGGTCCTTGAGCAGGAGCCAGCGCACGCCGTCGCGCCTAGTGCCCGCGCTCGTGCAGGAACGCGACGAAGGCCGCCTCGAAGTCGCGCCCGCCGCCGACCTCCCGCTGCAGGCCGGCCGGCGAGCCCGAGAACAGCAGCTCGCCGTCGGCGAGGACGAGCACCCGGTCGGCGTAGCGCTCGGCCTCGCCCACGTTGTGGGTGGAGTAGACGACGGTGGTGCCGCCGGTGGCCAGGCCGCCCACGAAGCCCCACAGGATCTCGCGCTGGCGGGGATCCAGCGACGAGGAGGGCTCGTCGAGCAGCAGCACGGGCGGGTCGCCGAGCACGCCGATGGCGATGTTGACCCGCTGCTGGTTGCCGCCCGAGAGGCGGCCGACCTCGTCGCCCGCGCGGGCGCTGAGGCCGGTCTGCTCGAGCATCCGCGCCACCACCGCGTCGGGGTCGCCGACCTTCTCGAGGCGGGCGAACAGCCGCAGGTTCTCGCGCACGGAGAGCTTGCGGTAGAGGGAGGGCTGCTGCGGGACCCACCCGACGTCGCGCGCGGGGCGCGAGACGGTCCCGGCGGTCGGCTCGAGGGAGCCGGCGAGGATCTGCAGCAGCGTCGTCTTGCCCGCGCCGTTGGGGCCGATGATCGCCAGGCGCTCGCCCGGCGCGGCGGCGAACGAGACGCCCTGGAGGGCGCGCCGGTCGCCGTAGGCCTTCGTGACGCCGTCGGCGGCGAGGGCCGGCGGCGCGGCGGAGGCGGTCGAGGGCGCGGCCATCGCGCCCCTGAGGGTATTGGGCGGCGCTCAGCGGTCGTCGCGCTTGGCGACGAGCTCCTGGAGCGCCGCGACGAAGTCCTGGATCGGCTCGGCGTCGGCCGGCGGGGTCACCGCGACCGTCTTCCCCACGTCGGAGTACTCGGCCCGGTACTCGAGCGTCCCGCCCGTGGTCCCGCCGGCGGCGGCGCGGTTGGCCTCGGGCGTCGTGAACCGCGTGGCCACGACGATGCGGCGCAGCGTCCGGTCCTCGGCCACCTCGGCGGTGAAGCTCGGGGCGGCGAAGGCGCGCTCGATGTCGCGGCGGCGCTCCGGCGTGAGGTCGAGCGACGGCACCTGGGTCCCGCCCGCGGGCTGCTGGGCGCGGACCGTCCCGAGCAGCCGGGCGACCTGGTCGGCGATCTTCCCGGAGGAGAGCTTGCCCGTGTAGCGGGTGGTGGTGGCCCCGGCCACCGTGCCCGCGCCGGCCTCCTCGACCTGCTCGATCGCGCCGAGCGGGTCGATGCCGATCGCGGCGAGCCCCGAGCCGGCGCCGGGCGTGCCGCCGGCGCCCTGGGTCGCCTGGGCGACCGCCTGGGTGCCGACCTCGAAGTCCTGGCCGCCCAGGCGGACGTACACGTTGGAGCCCGTCGACACGAACCGGCTCTCGAGGCTCTGGCCGAAGCCGGAGAAGCCGACCTTCCAGTCGAAGCTCGCGAGCTTGCCGGCACCGTTGGAGCGCAGCGGGCCGTCGAGGGTGAGATCGATGGGCGCCGTGCCGACGTCGGCCGGCGGGTTGTCGAGGGTGATCCGGACCCGGACGGCCGCCGTCGCGGACTCGATCGGGCGGACGGAGGCGAGCGCCTCGCGGGCATCGTCCTTCGACGCCGCCGAGCCGCCGTCGCCGCCTCCGCAGGCGGTCGCGAGGCAGGCGAGCAGGAGGACGGGGAGATGGGCGAGACGCGGCATGGCGTCACTGTGGCACGGGCCGCGGGCCCCGGAAAGACCCAGGACCGGTCCCGGATCCAAGTTGAGACCCGGGACCCTCGCGGAGATCGCGGCCCGGCCTGAGACTGCTGGCATGTCCCAGAGCCGCGCCCTCCGCCGCTTCGGCTCCGACCGCGGCCAGACCGCGTCGGAGTACATGGGCGTGCTGCTGATCGTCGCGGTGCTCATCGGCGCCCTGGCCGGCTCGGAGCTCCCGGGCCAGCTCGCGCGGGCCATCGGCGCGCAGATCGCCAAGATCGACGGCGCGGGGCCCAAGGGCGGCGGCAAGGGCGGCGGCAAGGGCGCTCCCGGCGCTCCCGGACAGCCCGGCGCCCCCGGCGCCGGCGCTCCGAACGACCCCAACGCCGCGGCCGACCCCAACGCCCCGGGCGCCCCCGGCGACCCCGGCGCGCTCGCCGCCTGCCTCTCGACCGCGACCATCGGCTACTGCGCGAAGGTCCTCGATCCCGCGCGCTACTTCGTCGAGACGCGCCCGAACGCCCAGCTCGACCGCATCCAGGTCCTCACCAAGCAGCTCACGAGCGGCGGGCTGCGGACCGGGACGCCCGAGTTCAACCGCGTCGTCGCCGAGCGCGAGAAGGCGGTCGCCGCCTACCTCAAGGCCAAGAAGCTGGCCGGCAACCCGGGGCTCCGCGCGGTCAACCGCATCAAGCAGGTGGTGGACCCGCGGATCAAGGACTTCCAGGCCAAGCCGGCGCGCAAGCCGCTCAAGACGCCCAGCGGGTCGGCCGCCCGGCGCGTCCTCGACTTCTCGCACAAGCACGGCTCGAAGATGGTCAAGGGCGCGGGCATCACGGGCGCGGCGCTGAGCGCTTACACCAACGTGAAGAAGGAAGGCGTCGGCAAGGGGCTCACCCAGACGGCCGGCTCGATCGCGGGCGGCTACGGCGCCGGAGCCATCGCCGCCACGGGCTGCGCGGCGCTTGCGGTCACCGGCGTCGGGGCCGTGGCGTGCGGGGTCGGCGTGGTCGTCATCGGCGTGGCGGGCAGCGAGCTCGGCAAGCGCGCCGCGGGAGCCGTGTACGACGGCGCGGCCGCCGGCGTCCGGAAGGTCTCCCAGGTCGCCACGGGCGCCGCCAAGGAGGTCTACAAGGAGGGCAAGAAGGTCCTCGAGAAGGGCCGCAAGGTCGCCTCGGCGCTCAACCCCTTCGACTAGGGTGGCGCCGGTGACCGCCTGGGCCGTGCTCTTTCTGCTCGCCGCGCTGTTCTTCGCCGTCATCGGCGCGGCCGCCTCCCGGAAGATCTGGCGCGGCGAGTCCGCGCTGGTCCCCGAGGTCACCCCCGAGTGGTGGCTGCTCGGCGCGGGTGCATGGCGGGGCCTGACCCGGGCTCTCCCGGCGATCGTCCCGTTCGGCGTGCTCACCTTCCTGGCCATGACGGTGCAGGAGCTGGTCGGGGTCGAGACCGCCGAGGGCGATCTCGCGCTCGCCGCCGCCGGGCTGGTCGTCTTCGCCGGCCTCCTCGTCTATCTCTCGATCACGCTCTACAACCGCCCGCGGTTCCTCGTCCCGCCGCCCGTCCGCCGGCAGCCGGGCCTGCTCGAGGAGCGGCGGCGGCGCACCCGGCGCGGTTAGACCGGCCCGGTCGACGCCGCGGCGGCGCCCTCTCCGGGCGCGCCGAGCTCGGTCCCGCAGGCCGCGCAGGCCGTCGCGCCCGCGCGCACCGGCGCGCCGCACTCGGGGCACGGCCGGCCCGCCGCCACCGCGCCCGGCTCGGCGTCGAGGCCGGCGCCCGCCCCGGCCAGCGCGACGCCGCCGACGCGCGGCCACGGCTCGAGCGTGAGGTGGCGGCGCATGTAGACGACCGTCTCGCGGAGGATCGCGGCGATCGGCAGCGAGATGAACGCGCCGATGATCCCGTAGAGCTGCCCGCCCATCAGCAGGGCGAAGATCACCAGCAGCGGGTTGATCCGGAGGGAGTGGCCGAAGACCTGCGGGGCGACGACGTGGCCCTCGATCTGCTGCAACCCGGTGAAGGCGAGGGTCAGCCACAGCGCGTCGAGCGGCTCGCCGCCGAACAGGGAGATCAGCACGGGCGGCGCCGCGCCGATCGCCGGCCCGACGTAGGGGATCAGCTCCGCGAAGCCGAAGAAGAGGCCGAAGAAGAGCGCGTAGGTCTTGCCGTCCTCGAAGATCCCGACCGAGCCGAGGACGTAGAGCATCACCCCCGCGCTCGTGCCCATGATCGTCGAGAACATGAGTTGGCCGCGGACGTAGCCGAAGACGGCGGCCTGGATGCGCGTCGGGAAGTCGTCGGCCGCCGTGCCGTCGCCGCGCGGGACGATCGAGCGGACGAGCTGGCCGATCCGCTCGCCGTAGAGCAGCATGTAGATCGCCAGTACGAGGACGAGGATCAGCGCGATCGACGCCTCGACGAGCAGCGTGAGCGCCTCGCGCGTGAAGGTGACGATGTCGCCCGAGCCCTCGGCGATCTGCGCGCCCAGCGTCTGCAGCGCCGTCTCGCCGGGCTCCTTGAGCTGAATGTTGATGTCGTTGCGATCGAGCCAGCCCTGGAGGTCGGCGAGCCCCTCGTTGGCGTCGGCCACCAGGTCGGGGACGTTGCGCTGGAAGGCGGAGACCTGGTCGCCGAGCGGGTCGGCCAGCAGCGTGCCGGCGCCGCCGACGATCACCGCCAGCCCGCCGACGACGGCGAACACGGCGATCCCGCGCGGGAAGCGCGCCCGCCGCAGGATCGTGACGAACGGGTTGAGCAGCAGCGCGATGAGCCCCGCGATGATGAACAGCAGGGTGATCGGGCCCGCCGCGCGCACCAGGCCGAAGGCGCCCAGGATCGCCAGCGGCAGGAGGACCAGCTGGATCCAGCGCGGGACGACGACGGGCACCATGCACTCAAGTATGCGGAACCCACAGGCGGTGGAGGTAGCGTCCGCGTGACCGTGACCTCGATCCTGTTCGTCGGCGACGTCGTCGCCTCCGTCGGCCGGCGCACGCTGCGGGCGCTCCTGCCGGGGCTGCGCGAGGAGCTCGGGGCCGACTTCGTGGTGGTCAACGGGGAGAACTCCGCGGGCGGGATCGGCATCACCCCCAAGACGGCGGACGAGATCTTCGCCGCGGGCGCCGACGCGATCACGCTCGGCAACCACGCCTTCCGCCACCGCGACGTCTACGCCTACCTCGACGCCGAGCCGCGGATCGTGCGCCCCGCCAACTACCTGCGCTCCCAGCCCGGGCACGGCACCTGCGTCGTCGAGCGCGACGGGGTCTCGCTCGGCGTCGTCAACCTGAGCGGCAACCTCTTCCTCCAGGCCGGGCGGCCGGCGTTCGTCGAGGTCGACACCGCCCTCGCCGACGTCCGCGACGCCGACCACGTGCTGGTCGACATGCACGCCGAGGCGACGAGCGAGAAGGTGGCGATGGGCTGGTACCTCGACGGCCGGGTGACCGCGGTGGTCGGGACCCACACCCACGTCCCCACCGCCGACGCGCGCGTGCTGCCGGCCGGGACGGCCTACATCACCGACGTGGGGATGACGGGCGCCCGCGACGGCGTCATCGGGGTGCGCAAGGAGCAGTCCATCCAGGCGATGAAGACCCACATGCCGATCCGCTACGACGCGGCCGAGGGCGACCCGTGGCTGATGGGGGCGCTCATCCGCTGCGCGCCGCAGCCGCGCCGGGCGGACGCGATCGA
>JAUJME010000071.1:0-6053 GCA_030447005.1 Solirubrobacteraceae bacterium
GCACGATCCACGAGCCGCCGGACGGGCGGACCTCGGCGTGGCGGCGCGAGACGTTGGGGTCCTCGACCACCACGTCGCAGTCGCGCGAGCGGCCCATCGTCGCCCCGGAGGCGGGCAGCGGCGTCGCGCGGCCGTCGACCCGCAGCTTCGCGTTGCCGCGCCGCGGGTTGGGCTCGGCGAGCGGCTCGGCGAGGCGGTCGGCGGTCGAGTAGACCTGCGTGTGGCCGTGGGCGCCCTGGCTGGGCGGGCCCGTGTCGGGATCCTCCCCTGGGCGCACGAGGCGGGCCTGGATGCCGAACTCGCCCAGCCGCAGCCGCTCGTCCGTGCGGAACTCGATCCGCGGCGCGGTGAGCAGCGCCACGCGCTCGGAGCGCGCGTGCTCGAGCAGGTAGCCCGAGAGCTCGGCCTTGAGCTCGTCCTCGTAGCCCTCGAAGTGCTGGCGGTCGGCGGGCGAGAGCCAGACGGCGTACTCGTTGGGCACGTAGGTGCGCGACAGCGAACCCACGCGGTTCTCGTCCATCTCGCGCGCGAGCTTGCGCGCGATCTCGACCGGGCGCACCTCGGACTTGAAGGCGCGCGAGAACGTCCCCTCGACGAGGCCGGCGATCTTGGATTCCAGGCTGCGCAGCACGCTCACGGGGCTCTACCCAAAGTATGGCCGCTCGGGTCGCGGCCGACGCGTGCGCCCGCGAGCGCCAGCGCCCCGCCCACCAGGGCGCCCGGCACGAGGCCCGCCGGCTCCGGGCGCCCGAGCCACTCCGCCAGCGCGGCGGTGGCGACGGCGATCGCGGCCGCCCACCCGGCCGCCGCGACGAGGTCGAGCGCCGTGTGCCGGCCGCGGACCAGCAGCGGCAGCAGCAGCGCGGCACCCGCCCACACGAGCCCGACGAGCAGCACCCCCGAGGTGACCGCTGGCGCGAGGACGCGGTCGAGGGCGAGGCCGGGGTCGGCCGCCCAGCGGGCGGTGTCGGGCGGGCGGCCGTCCGCGCCGAGCAGCAGGGTCCGCCCGAGGACGGGCTCGGCGAGCGCGAGCCACCAGGCCCCGAGCAGGCCGAGCGCCGCGCGCGCGGCGGGCGAGGCCGCCCGGCCGGCCGCCGCGGGGAACGCCCCCGCGAGCGTCGCGAGGCCGAGCACGGGCGCGAGCGCCGGCAGCGACCAGCTGAGCCGCGTGCGCGAGCGCGCGAGGATCCCGAATGCGATCACCGGGAGAGTCGCGGCAGCCACCGCCAGCGCCGCGCCCGGCGCCGTGGCTGCCAGCAGGACGATCGTCGCCAGGGCCGTGAGCGCCCAGCCCAGGCGCGGCAGCAGGGCGACGAGCACCGCCGCCGCGGCACCCAGGGCCACCGGCGAGGCGCCGTCGGGCAGCGCGCCGGCCGGCGCGAGCCAGGCGAGCGCCGCGGCCGCGAGCGCCCCGGCCGCGAGTCCGGCGGCGGCCCGGCCGAGGGCCCGCGGCGGCGCGGGCAGGCGGCTCGGGCCCTCGAGCGGGTGGCGCGCGATCGCCCCGCCGTCGTCGGCCACCTCCGCGAGCACGCCGGCCAGCGCGTCGCCCAGGTCGTCGACGGTCCCGCGCTCCGCCGGCCGCGGACGCACCGCCCGGTCGATCGCCGCGCACAGCTCGGGCGGGAGATCGCGGCGGGCGCGGGCCAGCGGGGGCAGCGCGGTGCCGACCTTCCGCGCGGTGGCCGCCGGGTTGGCGCCGCGGACCGGGTTCGTGCCCGCCAGCGCCTCGTAGAGGACGAGGCCGAGGGCGTAGAGGTCGGTGCGCGCGTCGACCCGCTTGCCCGCCGCCTGCTCCGGGGCCATGTAGGCGAGCGTGCCGACCACGTCCCCGGTGCGGGTCAGGGCGTCGTCGTCGATGAGGTGCGCGACGCCGAAGTCGGTCAGCTTGGCCGCGCCGCGCCAGTCTCCGCCCCACGCCCGGCGGTCGGGGACCATGACGTTCTGCGGCTTGACGTCGCGGTGGACCACGCCGCGCTCGTGCGCGTGGGCGAGCGCGTCGGTGAGGGCGAGGCCCACCCGCACGACGTCGCGGTCCGACAGCTCGTCCTCGGCCTCGAGCTGCGCCAGCGTGCGGCCGTGCACCAGCTCGGAGACCAGGTAGCGCGCGCCCGGCTCCTGCCCCGCGTCGTAGACCGCGACGATCCCCGGATGGTCGAGCCGCGCGGCGGCGAGAGACTCGCGCGCCGCGCGCGCCGGCGCCTCGGTGTCCGACGGGATGACCTTGACCGCGACGAGGCGCTCCAAGCGCTCGTCGACCGCCTCGAAGACCGTCCCGAACCCGCCGGCGCCGAGGCGGCGGCCGAGCCGGTAGCGGCCGAGGACGAGGCCGGCGTCGACGGTCGGCAGCTCGTCGGTCGCGTGCATCCGGCTATCCATTTCAGCGCACGCGCCCGCGCCCCTGCCGCCGGAGCCCGCGCCGGCAGGGATATGGAAACCGCCGGAGAACACGGCAGACGGCGGTCCACCCGGTCCGCCGGTCATACTCTTGCCACCCTCGATCCGACCAGGAGCGAGCTCCCGAAGCCATGTCCTTCTTCGACGAGGACGTCGACACGCGCCGTAGGGCGTCCTCCCGCCCGCGGCGGACAGGGCCTCCGCGCGGCCCCTCATCCGACCAGCAGGCCCTGCTGGTCCGCCGCGGCGTCGCCGTCGGCGGCGCGCTGCTGCTCCTGGTCCTGCTCGCGCTCGTCGTCAACTCCTGCCGCTCCAACGCGCGCGAGAACGCCCTCAAGGACTACAACCGCGAGGCGTCCGCGATCGCCCGCGCGTCGGAGGCCGACGTCGGCGTCCCGTTCTTCCGCTCCTTCGGCGAGGGCGCGGCCGACGGCTCGCCGACCGACCTGCAGACCGCGATCTCGAGCCTCCGCGTCGAGGCCGAGAACCACCTCCAGCAGGCGGAGGACCTCGACGTCCCCGACGAGATGGTCCCCGCCCAGCGCTCGCTGCTCATCGCCCTCGAGCTGCGCCGCGACGCGCTCGACTTCATCGCCCAGCGGATCCGCCCGGCGCTCGGCGACGAGGGGGACGCCGCCGACGAGGCGGTCACCGAGATCGCCGGCCAGATGCAGTCCTTCCTCGCCTCCGACGTCATCTACCGCGCCCGCGTGGCGCCGCTCATCGACCAGGCCTTCGACGACGCCGAGATCGGCGGTCAGGAGATCGCGCGCTCGCGCTTCCTGCCGAGCCTGGCCTGGTTGAGCCCCGACACGGTCGGCGAGCGCCTCGGCGGCGGAGGGGGCGGGGGTGACGACGACGCGACGGACCGCGAGCCGTCCCCCGGCCGCCACGGCACCGGCCTGGAGAGCGTCTCGGTCGGCGACCTGACGCTCGAGCCCGGCGCCGCCAACCGGATCCCCGCCGGCGGCCCGCCCACCTTCGACGTCCGCTTCACCAACCAGGGCGAGAGCGACGAGCAGGACGTCCGCGTCGACGTCCGCATCACCCCCGCGGACGGCGGCCAGGCGATCTCGGGCTCCGACACCATCGACACGATCGCCCGCGGCGCCTCCGCGACCGCCTCCGTCCGCCTGCCGCGGGTCCCGGCCGCCGGTCAGCCGGTGACGATCCGCGTGCGCGTCCGCCCCGTCCCCGGCGAGGAGATGACGGAGAACAACGAGCAGGAGTATCCGGCCCAGTTCACTGGCTAGGCTCCCGGCCGTGAGTGAGCTCTCGGAGCCCGCAGGACTGGTCGCCGCCGGCGCTGCCGCCGTCGCGCTGATCGCCCTGATCCTCGCGCTCGTCGCGCAGGCGCGCGTGCGCCGGCTGCGCGCGGCCCAGCAGGTCGTGCTCGGCTCCTCGGGCAAGGACGACCTCGTCACGCACGCGGCGGCCCTCCAGCAGGCCTTCGCGGCGCTCCACGACCGCGTCGAGGAGATCGGCGCGCACATGGACGAGCGGATGCAGGCCGCCGAGGAGCGGCTGGCGGGGGCGATCGCCTACCGGTCGCTCGTCCGCTACGACGCCTACGGGGAGCTCTCGGGCCACCAGTCGGCGACCATCGCGCTGCTCGACGCCCACCGCGACGGCGTCGTGCTCTCCTGCATCGCTCACCGCGACACCGCCCGGCTCTACTGCAAGCAGATCGCGGCGGGAGAGGGCGAGCAGCAGCTCTCCCCGGAGGAGGCGGAGGCGGTCCGGCTGGCGATCACCAACGAGGCTGCCTCCCGCACGCTGACCTGATGCGGGCGGGCTACCTGGGTCCGCCCGGGACGTTCAGCCACGAGGCGCTGCTGGGGATCACGGAGGCGCGCGACGGAGAGCAGGTGCCGCTGCCCAGCGTGCACGCCGCGGTGCTCGCCGTCGAGGACGGCGGCGTGGACCGGTCGCTCGTGCCGGTCGAGAACTCGCTCGAGGGGTCGGTCAACGCCGCGCTCGACGCCCTCGCGGTCCACGCCACGAACGTCGAGATCGCGGGCGAGGTCATCCACCCGGTCAAGCACTGCCTGGTGGGCACCGGACCGGTCCGCCTCGCGGAGATCACCACCGTCGTCTCCCACCCCCAGGCCAACGCCCAGTGCGCGGCCTTCCTGCGCGGGCAGCTGCCGCGCGCCACCGTGCTGCCGGCGGCGTCGACGGCGGAGGCCATCCGGTCGGTGGCCGAGGCCGGCGACCCGTCGCGCGCGGCGATCGGCCCCCGCGCCGCGGCGACGCTCTACGGCGGTCACGTCCTCAGCGCGGGGATCGAGGACGTGCGCGGCAACGAGACGCGCTTCTTCTGGCTGGCGCCGGCCGGCGCCGTCCGCCCGCCGGTCCTCGCCGGCGGGGACCGGCGGCCGTGGAAGACGGCGCTCGTGTGGTGGGGCGCCGGATCGGGGTCGCCCGGGTGGCTCGTGCGGTGCCTGTCGGAGTTCGCCTTCCGGGGCGTGAACCTCACCCGCATCGAGTCGCGGCCGCTGCGCGAGCGCGCGATGGGCGAGTACCGGTTCTACGCCGAGCTCGACGGCCGGCTCGCGGACGCGCCGCTCGCCGAGGCGGTCGCGGGGCTCGGCGCGCACGCCGAGACGGTCCGCGTGCTGGGCTCCTTCCCGGCGGCCTCGCGCGCGCGGGCGCGCCACCCGGGCCCCGACGGGGAGACCCTGGGCTAGAATCCGCGGCGGACCATGGCGAACGCCGTTCCCCCAGTACCACTGGGGTTCGTGCCGCGCGAAGACCACCAGCGGCACGGACCCGAACCCGGCGGCAACGTCCGCTGGTCTGGTGGTCGTGTGCTCGTCCTCAACGCGACGTACGAGCCGATCAACGTCTGCACGGTCCGCCGCGCGACGGTCCTCCTGCTCAAGGAGAAGGCCGAGCTGCTCGAGCAGGGGAGCTTCGACCTGCACTGGGCGACCGGCTCGCTGCCGCGGCCGGTGGTCATCCGCCTGGTCACCTACGTGCGGGTGCCGCGTGACACCCACAAGCGCAAGATCACCCGCCGCGCGGTGTTCGCCCGCGACGGCTGGGAGTGCCAGTACTGCGGCTCGCGCACGAGCCTGACCGTCGACCACGTGATCCCGCGATCCAAGGGCGGCGGCTCGAGCTGGGACAACATCGTCGCCGCCTGCGCGCCGTGCAACCGGCGCAAGGGCGACCGCCTGCCGCACCAGATCGCCATGCACCCGCGGGTCAAGCCGCGGATCCCCAACCCGCAGATCTTCATCCAGCTCGCGTCGCCGACCATCCCGGCGACGTGGCGGCAGTACCTCGTCGCGTAACGTCGCCCAGACGACGAGCGCCAGCGAAGTCGGGCCGGGCGAAACCTGTCTCCTGAGCGCCAGCGAAAGGCGGCCGGACGAAAGCCGGTTCCGTGGCCGCGAAGCGCGACACGTCGTTAACGACGAAGGGCGCCTTCAACGAGGCGCCCTTCGCGTACGACATTGCTGGATGAACCACCGTCGGGCCTGCTCAGGCCGGAGGGACCAGTTCCGGCGCCCGAGGGCGGGGTGTCACGGTGTGGACTCCGCCAGCGCGGTCCAGCATTCCGGTCGCTTAGCGGCCGGACACCTCCAGGGTCCCGCAAGAACTGTCACTCAACGTACGGACCACCTCCTTTCTCTGGTAGCGCCAGAGTAGCG
>JAUJME010000071.1:6153-7625 GCA_030447005.1 Solirubrobacteraceae bacterium
GAGCCGCGGCCGTACCGGTTGATGCCGCGCACGGAGGTCCGCTGGACCATCCCGTTGCGCGAGATGAAGACGAGCTCCTCGTGCTCGCGGACCACCAGCGCGCCGGCCAGCGCGCCGCGCGACTCGGTGAGCTGGATCGTCTTGACCCCCATCGAGCCGCGGCCCTTGACGGGGTACTCGGCGATCGACGTCCGCTTGCCGTAGCCGTTCTCGGTGACGACCAGCAGCTCCTGGTCGGGCCGGGTGACGTCCATGGCGAGCAGCGCGTTGCCCTCCTGCTCGACGTTCTGGCCGCGCACACCGCTCGTGTCGCGGCCCATCGCGCGGACCTGGCTCTCCTCGAAGGTCGCGGCGCGGCCGGAGCGCGAGACCATGATGATGTGGTCGCCGACCGAGACGCGGCGGACCGCCACGAGCTCGTCGTCCTCGCGGATGTTGATCGCGATGATGCCGTCGGCCTTGATCGGCGTGTTGTAGAGGCCGAACTCCGTCTTCTTGATGAGCCCCTTGCGCGTCGCGAAGGCCAGGTAGGTGCTCTCGGCGAAGTCGCGCGTGGAGAGGACGGACTGCACCCGCTCCCCCTCGCGCAGCGGCAGCACGTTGCCCAGGTAGCGGCCCTTGGACTGGCGGGGCGCCTCCGGCAGCTCGTAGACCTTCGACCGGTAGACCTTGCCGCGGTTCGTGAAGAACAGCAGGTAGTCGTGGGTCGAGGTGATGAAGAGGTGCTCGATGTAGTCCTCTTCCTTGAGGCCCATCCCGGTGACGCCCACGCCGCCGCGGCGCTGCTGGCGGTAGGTGTCCAGCGGCAGCGACTTGATGTAGCCCGTGTTGGTGATCGAGATCACCATCTGCTGGTCGGGGATGAGATCCTCGATGTCGAGGTCGTCCTCCGACGGGGAGATCAGCGTGCGCCGGTCGTCGCCGTAGCGCTCGGCGATCTCCGCGAGCTCCTCCTTGATGAGCGCGAGGACCTTGTCCTCGTCGCCGAGCAGCTCGCGCAGCTCGCGGATCCGCTCCATCTTGTCGGCGTGCTCGCGCTTGATGGAGTCGGCCTCGAGCGCGGTCAGCTGCTGGAGGCGCAGCTCGAGGACGGCCTGCGCCTGGATGCGCGTCAGCCCGAAGTTGCCCATCAGGCCCTCGCGCGCGGCGTCGCGGTCGCGCGAGGCGCGGATGAGCTCGATGACGGCGTCGAGGTTGTCGAGCGCGATCAGCAGGCCCTCGAGGCGGTGGACCTGCGCCTCGAGCGTGCGGAGCTCGTGCTTGGAGCGCCGGACGATGACCTCGCGCTGGTGCTGGACGTAGTTGTGGATGACGGAGCGCAGCGGCAGCGTCCGCGGCACGTTGTCGACCAGCGCCACCATGTTGACGCCGAACGTCGACTGCATCGGCGTGTGCTTGTAGAGCTTGTTGAGCACGACCTTGGGGATCGCGTCGCGCTTGAGCTCGATGACGAGCCGCATGCCCTTGCGGTC
>JAUJME010000072.1 GCA_030447005.1 Solirubrobacteraceae bacterium
GCGCGTTGCTCAGGCACTGCTCCGTGAACCAGATGACGTTGTAGTCCTTGTCGGCCGTGCCGGTGGTCTGGCCGCCTTCACCGCTCATTGCTGCCTCCCGCAGTTGTGGTGATCGATGACGCCGGGTGTGTACCCCACTCCGGATGCGCCAATCACCCGCGGGCGATCGACGCGAGGACGTCGACCGCGCGCCCGTAGTGCTCGGCGCTCAGGCGGATGTGCGACTGCTGACTCATCGAGCGGGCGGGGACGCCGATCGCCTCCACGGGCGGCGCCGCGTCCAGCCGCGGGACGACGAGGAGCGGCTCGACGGCGACCGACCACGGCCAGCGGCGGGGGTCGCTTGCCGACCGGTGGGCGTCGGTCGGCGGCTCGGTCACCTCGACGATCGCGAAGACCCGCCGCCAGACCGACGCGTAGTAGACGAGCCGGTCGCCCGGCTCCATCCGCGGCCGGCGCGGGAAGCCGGTGCGGCGCAGCGCGCCCATCCTGCCGTCCTCCAGCCACGCCTCCGGGAGCGGGCCGCGGGCGTGGCCGAGCGCCTTGAGCCAGTAGGGGGACCGCTGCGGCGGGAGCACGCCGCATTACCTAGCAGCGCGCTCCGTCTCAGAGCGGGTCCGATGGCTTCCCGCCGTCGGTTGGAGACGTAGTAGCTGTCCGCGGGGTGCCGCGACCCGCCGTCAGCCCACGACGGTCAGCGCCTTCGTGGTCTGGGTGAGGATCTCGCAGCCGTCCGGGGTGACCACCACCAGGTCCTCGATCCGGACGCCGCCGACGCCGGGCAGGTAGATCCCCGGCTCGACCGTGACGACGTTGCCCGCCTCGAGCGGGCGCTCGTACACGCGCGACAGCCGCGGGTCCTCGTGGACGTCGAGCCCGACGCCGTGGCCGAGCGGGTGGCCGAAGTGCTCGCCGTGGCCCGCCGCCTCGATGAGGTCGCGGGCGACCGCGTCGAGCTCGGCACCGGTCGGGCCGGGCCGGACGGCCGCGACGGCCGCCTCCTGCGCGCGGAGCGTCAGCGCGTAGGCCTCGCCGAGCGCGTCGGGGATCCGCTCGCCCGTCGCCCAGGTGCGGGTGCAGTCCGACGCGTAGCCGTCGAGCACCGCCCCCAGGTCGAGCGTGACGAGGGTGTCGGGCGCGATCTCGGCGTCGCGCGGCTCGGCGTGCGGGAGCGCGCCGTGCGGCCCGGAGGCGACGATCGAGCCGAAGCTCGGCCCGTCGGCGCCGAGGACCCGCATGCGATGCTCGAGCCGGAGCGCGACCTCGCGCTCCCGGCGGCCGACGAGGCCCTCCTCGGCGAGCTCGCGGTAGATCGTGTCGGCGATCTCCGCGGCGCCGCGGATCCTCTCGAGCTCCGCCGGCTCCTTGACCGCCCGGGCGCGCTCGACGAGCCCGCCCGCCGGCACGAGCTCGACCTCGCCGGGGAGCAGGTCGCGCAGCCGCGCGTGGGTGCGCACGGAGACGCGGGCGTCGTCGAAGCCGAGCCGCACCCCGCCCGCGGGCCACGGCTCGCGCAGGGCGTCGAGCAGGTCGCGCGGGCCGCGCTCGCGGTCGAAGTCGCGGACCTGCGCGGCGGCCTGGTCGACGTAGCGGAAGTCCGTCACGAACCGGCGCAGCCCGGGGCCGATCACCGCCAGGCCGTTCGAGCCCGTGAAGCCCGTCAGGTAGCGGAGGTTGACCGGGTCGGCGACCAGCAGCGCGTCGATCCCCGCGTCCTCGAAGCCGGCCAGGATGCGCTCGGCCCGTCCGGCGCTCACCCGAGCACCTCCCGCAGCCGCTCGAGCGCGACGCGGTAGCCCTCGATCCCCTGGCCGGAGACCGTCGTGACGCAGACGTCGGAGATGACCGAGACGCGGCGGAACGGCTCGCGCGCGCCGACGTCTGAGAGGTGGACCTCGGCGGCGGGCAGGCCGGCGACCTCGAGCGCGTCGCGGATCGACCACGCGTAGTGCGTCCAGGCGCCCGGGTTGAGCAGGACGGCGTCGACGTAGTCGGGCGCCTTGTGGAGCTCCTCGACGAAGTCGCCCTCGTGGTTGGACTGAAAGAAGCGCGCCTCGAGCCCCAGGTCGTGCGCGAAGCCCTCGATCGCCCGCTCGAGCGCCGAGAAGGTGAGGCCGCCGTAGTGCGCAGCCGGCCGGCGGTCGAGGGCGTCGAGGTTGACGCCGTGCAGGACTGCGATCCGGTTCCTCACGCGGGCGCCAACTCTTCCAGAGCCGCGCGCAGCGCGTCGTCCGCGACGGGGCGCCCGACCCGGAGTTGCCCCGGCGCGTCGACGAGCACGAACCCGACGCGCCCGCCGCGGCGCTTCTTGTCGCGCGCGACCGCCGCCTGGACCGCCGCGAGGTCGACGTCCTCCGCCAGCCGGGTCGGCAGCCCGCGCTCGGCGAGCAGGGCCTCGACGTCGGCGCGCAGCCCGTGGCGCTCGGACAGCGAGAGCGCCGCCAGCAGCCCGAGGCCGACCGCCTCGCCGTGGCGGTAGCGCGCGTAGCCCGTGGCGGTCTCGATCGCGTGGCCGACCGTGTGGCCGAGGTTGAGCACCTGCCGGCGGCCGGCGTCGCGCTCGTCCTCGGCGACCACGGAGAGCTTCGTGCGCGCGCAGGCGAGCACGAGGTCGCGGTCGACGCTCGCCGGCCCGTCCTTGACCCGCTTCCACAGCGCCCCGCCGGCCACCAGCGCGGTCTTGATGACCTCGGCCCAGCCCGCGGCGAGCTCGGGGGCCGGCAGCGTCGACAGCACCCGCGGATCGACGAGCACCGCGCTCGGCTGGTGGTAGGCGCCGACGTAGTTCTTGCCCTCCGGGAGGTCGACCCCGGTCTTGCCGCCGTAGGCGGAGTCGACCTGGGCCACCAGCGTGGTCGGGACCTGCACGACGCGCACGCCGCGCTGGTAGACCGCCGCGCAGAAGCCGGCGAGGTCGCCGACCACGCCGCCACCGAGGGCCACCACTACGCCGTCGTGGTCGAGGCCGGCCTCCGCGAGGCCGCGCAGGACGAACTCGGCCGACGCAAGGGTCTTGGCCCCCTCCCCCGGCTCGACGCGCAGCTCGGCCTCCACCCGCGGCAGCCGCGCGGCATAGCGGCGGCCGACGATCTGGTCGGAGACCAGGTAGCGCGCGCCCTCCACGGGCCAGAAGCCGCTGCCCAGCAGGCCCTCGCCGGCGAAGACGGGATAGGAGCCCGACGCGCTGCGCGCCCAGACGAGCTTCGTGCCCTCGGGCGCGCGCGCCAGCGCCCGCACGGCGGGCATCGCCGCCCGCACCGCCTCGCGGTCGGCGTGCGGGACGACGGCGTCGGCGAGCGCCTCGTACAGCGGCGCGCGGGCGGCGTGGAGCTCGTCGAAGCGGCGGCGGTCGCGCGCGAGCGGGCGCCGGCCGCCCGCCCGCTGCCAGGCCGTGTCGGGCTCGACGTCGAGGTGGACGACGGTGTGGGGCGCCAGGGCGTCGCGGACGCGCTCGGAGAGCACGGCGCCGCCGCCCAGGGAGAGGACCGCGTCCTCGCGCGCGGCGAGCAGCTCGCAGACGACCTCCTCCTCGACGTCGCGGAACGCCCGCTCGCCGTGGTGGCTGAACCACTCCTCGATCGAGGCGCCCAGGCGCCGCTCGATCGCCGCGTCGGCGTCGACCGCCCGCACGCCGAGCTCGGCGGCGACGGAGCGGGCCGCCGACGTCTTGCCGGCCCCCATGAACCCGATGAAGACGAGCGCGCTCAGGGTGCGCCCGCGCCCCGGCGCTTCCAGCCGATCCGCTGCTCGTACGCGGCCAGGGCGGCGCGCACGTCGTCGATGTGGTCGCCCCCGAACTTCTCGCGGTAGGCGCTCGCGAGGACGATGGCCAGCATCGCCTCCCCCACCACGCCGGCGGCGGGGACCGTGCAGGAGTCGGTGCGCTCGCGCAGCGCCTGGGCCGGCTCGCGCGTGGAGATGTCGACGGAGCGCAGCGGCTTGGTGAGCGTCGGCAGCGGCTTCATGGCGCAGCGGACCACGAGCGGCTCGCCCGTGCTCATCCCGCCCTCGACGCCGCCCGAGCGGTTCGTCTCGCGGTAGTAGCCGCGGGCCTCGTCGTAGAAGATCTCGTCGTGGGCGGCCGAGCCGGGGCGCCCGGCGAGGTCGAAGCCGTCGCCGATCCCGCACCCCTTGATCGCCTGGATCGACATCATCGCCAGCGCGATGCGCCCGTCGAGCCGCGCCTCCCAGCTCACGTGGGAGCCGAGGCCGGGGACGAGGCCGAAGGCGCGGACCTCGAAGACGCCGCCCAGCGACTCGTTGCGCTTGCGCAGGACGTTGATCTCCTCGACCATCGCCCGCGAGGCCGCCGGGTCCAGGCAGCGCACCGGCGAGGCGTCGACCGCCGCGAAGTCCTCGACGGCCAGGCCGTTGGGCTCGGGCGCCTGGACGGCGCCGATCTGGGTGACGTGGGAGACGACGTGGACGCCGAGCGCGGCGAGGAACGCCTTGGCCAGCGCGCCGCCGGCCACGCGGGCGGCGGTCTCGCGGGCGCTCGCGCGCTCGAGCACGTTGCGGACGTCGGTGAAGTTGTACTTCTGCGCGCCGGCCAGGTCGGCGTGGCCCGGGCGCGGGAGGTGGACCTCGGGGACCTCGGCCTCCACCGGCCAGGGGTTCATCCGCTCCTCCCAGTTGGCGTAGTCGCGGTTGGCGACCACCAGCGCGATCGGCCCGCCGAGCGTCCGGCCGTGGCGGACGCCACTCGTGACCTCGGCGGCGTCGCGCTCGATCTTCATCCGCCCGCCGCGGCCGTGGCCGAGCTGGCGGCGGGCCATGTCGGCGTTGATCGCCTCGAGATCGAGCTCGATCCCGGCCGGCAGACCCTCGACCACGCAGGTCAGGCCGGGGCCGTGCGATTCACCTGCGGTGACGAGCCGGAGCACCCCTCAAGGGTACGGGGCGGGCTGCTGCCCCGGCCGCGCGGCGCCGCTAGCGGGCGCGCTTGACCTGCGCGCGCCACGCGCGCATGGACAGGTACCGCAGCCGCCCGGTGCGGGCGTCGTAGCGCAGACGCCCGACGCGGCCCAGCTTCGCGCGGAGCGCGCGACGGCGGTCCGAGCTCAAGGCGGTGGCCTGGTCGCCGCCGCCGGCCTTGGCCGGGCGCCGGTGGATCTTGACGAGCTCGACCCGCAGGGGCCTGCCGTCGATGTCGAAGACCTCGATGTCGCCCTCGCGGAGGTAGACGCGCTGGCAGCTCGCGGGGCTCGGGTGGCACTCGCCGTCCCCGTCGGCCGCGACGTTCGCGTCGAGGACGAAGACGGCGGTCTTGCCGTCCTCGAGGACGCCGAGGTAGATGATCGCCGGGTTGTCCTCGTCGGGCAGCGGCTCGAGGCGCTTGAGGGTCTCGGGCGAGCCGTTCAGCCGCACGCGGAGGGAGAACACCTCCGGCTTGGGGGAGCGCGGGCGCGCCGGAGCGGTCACCGCGGGATTGGGGATGCTCGGCGTCGCGGGGCCGGTCAGCGGGGTCGGGGTGACCGGGGCGCCGGCGCCGCCGGTGGAGCCGCCCACGGGGCCCGCCGCCTGGAAGGGATCGGTCGTGGCGCCGGGGGACGGCGCGGGCGTGCCGCTCTGGGCGCCCGGCGCGAGCGACGTGCCGGACGTCGGGGCGCCGCCCGGACGCGGCTGCTTGCCCGTCGGGGTGAAGGGATCCTTGGGGGCGCCGAGGACGCGGCGGCGCGTGACGCCGTCAGGGCCGGCGACCGAGACGATCGTGGCGGCGCTCAGGCCCTCCTCGACCGGAGCGGCCGCGACGGGCGCCGGCGGCGCCTCCTCGCGGTCGGCCAGGAGCACCGGCGCGGCGAGCGCGGCGACGACCAGGGCGACGGCCACCGGCCACAGCCGGCGGTCGACGAGGTCGCGGACGGGTCCGAGGATGGCGTTCATCGGATGGCTCCGGTCGTGGTGGCGGTGACGGGCGTGGCGGACGGCGGGGTGCCGACCGGGGTGGCGCCGGCGGCGGCCTGCGGCGTGGCGCCGAGCGGCATCGACTCGTTGCCCGGGATCAGGTAGGCGGTGGCGCCGACCGAGGCGACCACGGAGGGGAAGCCGGCCGTCCCGGGCTTGAGCGTGAAGGCGTCGACGGTGAGGAGGCGGCCGGAGACGTCGATGCGCTCGCCGTCGACCTTGACCATGCGCTCGAGCCGCGAGAAGAAGTTCGAGAGCGTGAAGAACTGGCCCGAGAACTCGAAGGCGAACGGCATCGTCGGGAAGCCGGCGGGGCCCACGGACGAGCCGGGCGGCAGCTTGGCGGTCGTCGCCTGCGCGGTCGCGGCGCCGGCGGTGGCCGGCGGAGGCGTCGCGGTGCCCGCGCCGCCCTTGAGCTCGATCGAGCTGAAGTCCACGTCGGAGCGCTTGGCGGCCGTGTCGAGCTGGACGACCAGCGAGCGCACGTCGTCGTCGGTCGGCACGGCCTTGCCCAGGCGGACGACGGACGCGTAGTCGACGTCGTGGGTCCCCTTGGCGGCCTCCATCTGGGCGGCCTGCTGCTGGGCCTGGGTGAGCTTGGCCTGCTCGGCCTCGATGCTGGCGCGCAGCGTGGAGACCTCCTCGCGCTTGGGCGCGAGGATGACGAACCAGAACGCGGCGGCCGCGGCGAGCGCGACGAGCGCGGCGACGACGGTGCGGTTGCTCGAGGCGCTCATGGCGTGCTCGTCTCCTGGGTCGCGGCCTGACCGGCCGGGGCGGGCGTCGCGGCGGGGGCGGCGGTGCCGGCCGCCGGGGTCGCGACGGGCGTCGCGGCCGGAGCCGCGGTGGTCGCGGGCGTGCCCGCAGCGGGGGTCGCGCCGGTCGCCGGGGCGGCCGCCGCCGGAGCGGGCTTGGCGCCCTCGAAGAAGATCACGAGCGCGAACTTGGGCGGCGCGCCCTTGCCGCAGCCGGCCGGCTTGGCCGTGGCGCCGCCGGCGACCGGGGTGGTGGTCGTCGAGAGCTGCTTCTTGGAGGAGGAGAGCGAGACGCGGGTGACGCCCTGCACGGCGCGCAGGCGCGCCATCAGGCGGGCGACGCCGAGCTGGTCGCTCGTGCACCCGTTGAGCTCGATCGCCGGCGACTGGATCGCCGCGCGCAACGGGTTGGCGCTGCCGCCGCCGGCCGTCGTGCTCGGGGTGACCGAGCCGCTCAGGGAGTCGAGGGTGACGTCGGCCGGGATGGCGCGCGAGAGGTCGCGCAGCGCCTGCTCCCAGTCGAAGCGGGCGGCGGCGAGGTCGCGGACGGTCTGCACGCGCTTCGTCGCGAGGTCCTTGAAGGTGCCGTAGGGCTTGAGCGCCGCCAGACGGGCCTGCGCCGCCTGCTGCTGGGCGGTGACCTCGGCCAGCTCGCGCTCGTTGGCCTTGACGGAGTTGCCGACCAGCACCGTGGCGACCACGGCGAGGACGACGAGGGCGAGCGCCCCGAGGACGGCGTAGCCGCCGCTGCCCTCGTGCGAGGCGCGGGCGGAACCCTTGCGGTCCGTGAGCCGGAGGTCGGTCGGGAGGAGGTTGACGGCCTTCATCTCGGCACCGTGATCGGCAAACACCCGCCCGGCCTTGAGCGCGGACGCCACCGGCGGCGCGCCCGGCGGCGCCTACAGGAAGGTGTCGAGGTACCAGTCGACGATCGCGTCGCCGGCGAACAGCCCGGCGAGG
>JAUJME010000073.1 GCA_030447005.1 Solirubrobacteraceae bacterium
TCAACTCCAACCTGCGGCTCGTGGTCTCCATCGCGCGTCGCTACCAGGGGCAGGGACTGGCACTCGGAGACCTCATCCAGGAGGGCATGCTCGGCCTGATCCGCGCGGTCGAGAAGTTCGACTGGCGCAAGGGCTTCCGCTTCTCCACGTACGCGACCCTCTGGATCCGTCAGGCGATCCAGCGCGGCCTGGAGAACACGTCCCGGACGATCCGGCTCCCCGTGCACGTCGCCCAGCGCGCCCGCAAGGTCGGCCGCGTCGAGCGCGAGCTCGCCACGAAGCTCGGCCACGAGCCGAGCAACGAGGAGATCGCCCTGGCCGCCGAGCTGCCGCTCGAGGAGGTCATCGAGATCCGCAAGGCGGAGCGCGCGATCGCGTCGCTCGACAAGCCCGTGGGCGAGGACGGCGACACGTCGCTCGGCGACCTGCTGGCGATCGAGACGCCCTCGGTCGACGAGGAGGTCCAGGTGGCCTTCCAGTCCGAGGCGCTCCAGACGGCGATCGCCGAGCTCCCCGAGCCCGAGCGCGACGTCATCGAGATGCGCTTCGGCGCCGGCGACACCGAGCCGCAGACGCTGTCGCAGGCCGGCAAGCGCCTCGGCGTCTCGACCGAGCGCGCGCGCCAGATCGAGGAGCGGGCGCTCAAGCGCCTGAGCCAGCGGCCCGAGCTGCTGGCCCTCCGCGAAGCGGCCTAGCACCACCACCTCCGACGGGGCGCCCATGGCGCCCCGTCCGCGTTAACGGCGACGGGAGCGGGAGGTACCCTTCGGCGCCTCATGCGCCGGAACGTGCTCGCCGGGCGGCGGCGCCCCGCGGGGCTGCGCGCCGCCACGGCCCGCGGGGGCCTCGTCAACGCCGTCTTCCTGTCGGGCGCCGAGGCGCTCGTCCTGGTGCAGGGGCTGCTCGCCACCGCGCTGCTGGGGCCGGATGCGATCGGGCTCTACGGGATCGTGACGGTGACTGCGATGACGGTCGTCGCCCTGCGGCGGGTGGGGATCGACGAGGCGTTCGTCGCGTCGGCCGCCGAGGAGGGCGAGGAGGCCGAGTTTGAGCGCGCGCTCGGCGTCGAGCTCGCCCTCGGGGTGGTGGCGGCGCTGGCGATCGCCGCGCTGGCGCCCGTCCTCGCCGCGCTGTACGGCGACGCGCGGCTCCTGCCGCTCACCCTGGCGGTCGCCTACCTCCCGCTCGCGTTCGCGCTCCAGGCGCCGCAGTGGGTCTTCTTCCGCCGGATGGACTACCTGCGGCTGCGCTGGCTCCAGGCGATCGTCCCGCTCGGCACGGTGGCGGTCGCCGTGCCGCTCCTGCTCGCGGGCGTGGGCGTGTGGGCGCTGGTGATCGGGCCGCTGTGCGGCAACGCCGCGGCGGTGCTCGCCGCCTGGCGGCTGTCGCCCTACCGGCTGCGCCCGCGGTTCGAGCGCCCGGCGGCGCGGCGGTACCTGCGGTTCTCGTGGCCGATCTTCGCGACCGCGGTGGCGACGCTCGTCGTCGCCCAGGGCCAGATCGCGGTGTTCGGGCTCGACGGCGGCCTGGCGGCGGTCGGCTGGATCACCTTGGCCGCGACGCTCACCCGCTACGCCGACCGGGCCGACCAGATCCTCGCCACGACGATCTACCCCGCGATCGTCCGCGTGCGCGAGCGCGGCGGCGTGCTCGAGGAGCTCTTCGAGAAGTCCAACCGGCTCGCGCTGATGTGGGCGTTCCCGTTCGGAGCCGGGCTCGCGCTCTTCGGCGGCGACCTCGTGGCGTTCGTCCTCGGGGACGAGTGGGAGCCGGCGGTGGTGCTGGTCGGCGGCCTGGCGGTGGCCACCGCGCTCGGCCAGCTCGGCTACAACTGGTTCGCCTTCTACCGTGCCCAGGGGACCTCCTGGCCCCAGGCCATGGAGTCGGCGGTGCTGGCCGGCTCGTTCGCGGCGCTGGCGGTCCCGGGCCTGCTGGTGGCCGGGCACTGGGGGTTCGTGGCGGGGCGGATCGCCGGCGTGGCCTGCGTGCTCGCCGTGCGGCGCGCCTATCTGCGGCGGCTGCTGCCCGCGGCCCGGCTGGGGCGGCTCGCGGCGCGCGCGGTCGCGCCGGTGGCGATCGCCACGGCGCCCGTCCTCGCGGCGCGGCTGGCCACCGCGGGCGGCGGGCGGCCGCTCGGCCAGGCGGCCGGCGAGCTCGCCGTGTGGTTCGGTGTCCTCGCGGTCGCCACCTGGCGCCTGGAGGCGCCGCTGCTGGGGGAGCTGCGCTCCTACCTGCGGCCGGCCGCACGGGCGGCCGAGCCGGTGGCGGCGTGAGCGCCACGGCGGTCGCGGCGCCCGCGCCGCCGCCGACGGGCGCTGAGGCCGCCGGACGGAGCCGGCCGGTGGCCGCCGGGCTGTGGCTCGCGGGGGCGCTGATCTCCGGCTTCACGCTGGGGCGCGGGCTCGACGTCTTCGACGGCGGGATCCTGCTTCAGGCGGCGAGCCGGATCGCGGCGGGGGAGACGCTGTACGCCGACTTCTCGTGGCCCTACGGCCCGGGCCAGCCGATGCTGGTGGCCGCCACCTTCGAGCTCTTCGGCGCCAATGACCTGGCGTGGCGGGTGCTGCGGGTGGCGAGCGACGCGACCGCCGCGCTGTGCGTGTGGTGGCTCGTGCGCCCGCGGGCGGGGGCGCGCTGGGCGCTCGCCGCCTGGGCCGCCGCGGCGCTGATCGTCGCCCAGCCGACCACCGCGAACCCGGCGCCCGTCGCCTTCGCGCTCGCGCTGGGCGCCGCGGCGGTCGCGGTGGCCGGGCGGCCCGTGCCGGCCGGCGCCCTCGCCGCGCTGGCGGTGTGGTGGCGCCCGGACGCCGGCCTGGTGGCGGGTGCGGCGGTCCTCGCCGCGCTGCTGGTCGCGCGCCGCCCGCGCGCGGCGGCGGTGGCCGCGGGCACGGCGGCCGGCCTCGCGCTGCTGCTCTACCTCCCGTGGGTCGTCGCCGCGGGGCCCGGCGGGCTGTGGGAGGCGCTCGCGGGGTCCTCGGCGCGCGAGGGCGGCTTCTGGCGGCTGCCGTTCCCCGTCCTCTACGACGGGCCGCTGCCGCTGTGGCCCCCCGGCGAGCTCGCGACGCGCCTCAAGGACGCCGCGCTCTATCAGCTGCCGCTGGCGGGGGTGGTGGGGCTCGGCGCCGCGGCGGTGGCGCTCGGCCGGCGGCCCGGGCCGGCCGGGGCGGCCCTGCTCGTCGCCGGCGCGGGCGCCCTGGTCTACCTGCTCTCGCGCTCCGACGAGCTCCACGCCCAGCCGCTGCTGGTGATCGTCTCCGCGCTGGCGGCGCTCGGGGCGGCGGCCACCGCCCACCGGCCGCTGCGGCTGCTGCTCGCCGCCGTCCTCGGGCTCGTGCTGGTGGTCGGGGCGGCCAACCGGGTCTCGGCGCTCGTCCTCGCGCCGGAGCTCGAGCCGCTCGATCTGCCGGCCACGCCCCTGGTGCGCGTCCCGCCGGCGGAGGCTCGCGCGCTCCCCGCCCTCGCCGGCGCGGTCGGCCGGCTGACGGAGCCGGGGGAGCCGATCTTCGTCGCGCCCCGCCGCTCGGACCTCGTGACGCTGACCAACCCGCTCGTCCACGTGCTCGTCGACCGCCCGAACGTCCTGCGCCGCGACGCCTTCCTGCTCGCCCCGCGGGCCGAGCAGGCGCGCGTCGTGGCCGTGCTGCGGGCGCGGCGCCCGCTGGTCGTCCGCTGGACGGATCCGCGCTCCTCGCTGCCGGAGCCCAACCCGCGCGGGCGGCCGAGCGGCTCGCGCGCGCTCGACGAGCACCTCGCCCGCGCCTACGAGCTGCGCGGCCGCTACGGGGCCTACGACGTGCTGGTGCCGCGTGGCTGAGCGGGCGCCCCGGATCGCCCTCGCGCTCGTCGCCGTCGCCATGCTCGCCGGCTTCGCCCTCGTCCTGCCGGGCGCGCGCGAGGAGGCGCGCGGGCGCAAGCTCACCCGCACGGCAGGGATCTCCGAGACCCAGCTGCGCGCCGGGATCGCCGCGCTCGAGCGCAGCCGCCGCCGCCGGCCCGACGGCGCGCTGGCGCCGCTGCTGGCCGGCCAGTACATCCGCGTCGGGCAGGCCGGGCGCGCCGTCGCGCTGCTCGAGCCGCTCGTGCGCGCGGAGCCCGAGAACCTCGGCGCGTGGTCGATCCTCGCCCTCGCGCTGCGGCCGTTCGACCCCGCCCGCGCCGACCGCGCGAGGGCCCGCGCACGCGTGCTCGCCGCCCGGTCCGTGGAGTAGCCTGCCGCGCCTTGCCGACCCCCGCCGAGCACATCCTCGTCCTCACGGACCGCGACTGGACCCACCCCCAGGGCGGCGGCACGGGCACGAATCTCTACGGGCTGGTCTCGCGCTGGCTCGCGTGGGGGCACCGGGTCACGGTCGTCTCCGCGGGCTATCCCGGCGCCGAGGCGGTCGAGCGCCCCGCGCCGGGCCTCGAGCTCCACCACCTGGGCGGGCGGCTGACCGTCTTCGCGCGGGCGGCGCGGGCGGTCCGCGGCGGGCTGGCCGCCGACGCCGACGTGGTGCTCGAGATCGTCAACGGCATCGCCTTCTTCACCCCGCTGTGGCGGCTGCGCAAGCCGCGGGCGGTGCTCGTCCATCACGTGCACCGCGACATGTACGTCGAGGAGCTCGGCCGGCGCGGCGCGATCGCCGCCTGGGTGCTCGAGACCCTCCCGCTGCGCCACCTCTACGGCAACGTCCCGTTCGTGACGGGCTCCGAGGCGGCGCGGGCGTCGCTCGGCGAGCTCGGGATCGAGCCCGAGCGGGTGACCGTCGCCTACAACGGCGTCGAGGCCGCGACCTTCCCCGCCCGCCCCGAGGCCCCGGAGCCGACGCTGCTCTACCTCGGCCGCCTGAAGCGCTACAAGCGGCTCGAGCTGCTCCTCGACGTGCTCGAGGCGATCCCGGGCACCCGGCTCGAGATCGCGGGCGACGGCGACCACCGCGCGGCGCTCGAGGCGGACGTCGCCGCGCGGGGGCTGGCGGACAGCGTGACGCTGCACGGCCACGTCGACGAGGCGCGCAAGCGCGAGCTGCTGGCGTCCGCGTGGCTGATGCTCACCGCCTCCTCCGCCGAGGGCTGGTGCCTGGCGGTGGTCGAGGCGGCCGCGGCGGGGACGCCGAGCGCCGCGCTGCGGGTCGGGGGGCTGAAGGAGTCGATCGCCGACGGGCGCACGGGCGCGCTCGCCGAGACCCCTGAGGAGCTCATCGGGCGGGTCCGCGAGATCCTCGGCGACGGCGGGCTGCGCGCCGAGCTCGGCGCCGCGGCGCGCGAGCGGGCGGGGTCGTTCACGTGGGAGGGCACCGCCCGGCGGACGCTCGACGTCCTCCAGGGAACCCGCGAGCGCGCCCCCGCGCGGCTGAGCGAGAGCCTGCGGCGCCGGCTGACCCGCGAGCCGGCCGGCGTGGCCGTCGCCTCGCTGGCGGCCGGCGGCGCCTCGCTCCTGCTCGCCATGGCGCTCGCGCGGGTGCTCGGCGCCGGGGGCTACGGCGCGCTCGCCGCGCTCGTCTCGCTGCTGCTGATCCTCTCCGTCCCCGCCGCCGCGGTGCAGCTCGCGGTCGCGCGGGCGACGCAGGACGGGGTGCTGGGGCCGGCGGCCGCGCTCGGTGCGGCGGTGCGGCGCTGGCAGGCGCTCGGGCTGGCGTGGGCGGCGGGTCTCGCGGGCGCGGCGGTGCTCGCGCGCGAGCCGCTCGCCGCGCTGACCGGCGTCGAGCACCCGTGGGCGGCGGCGGCGGTGGTGCCGACGGGCGCGCTGTGGGTCGCGCTGGCGCTCGGCCGCGGCGCGCTCCAGGGCGTGGGGGAGAACGGCGCGGTCGCGACGAACGTGCTGGTCGAGGCCGGCTCGCGGGTGGCGCTCGCCCTCGCCCTCGTCGGGGTGGGCGCCGGGGTGACCGGCGCGGTCCTCGCCGTGCCGCTCTCCATCCTGCTCGCCCTGGCTGCGCTGCGGGTCACCGGGCCGGCCGCCCTCCGCGGCCACGGCGGGGGCGCGGGCGCGGTGCCGCTGCACGCGCTGCTGGCGGGCGCGTGGCTGCCCGCCGCCGGGCTGACGCTGCTGGCGGCCGTCGGGCACCTCGACGTGGTCGTCGCCCAGCACCGGCTGAGCGCGGCGGAGGCCGGCGCGTACTCGGCCGCCGCGGTCGCGTCGAAGGTCGTCGTCTGGGCGGCGGCGGGGCTCGCCCTGGCGCTGCTGCCCGAGCTCTCGCGCCACGTCCGCAGCGGCGCCGCCGGGGCCGGGCGGCTCGTGCGGACGCTGGCGCTCGTCGGCGCGGTCGCCCTCCCGCCGGCGCTCGTCTGCATCGTCGCCGCGGGACCGCTGCTGCGGCTCGTCTTCGGCCCCGCGCTCGACGGGGCGGCCGGGGCGCTCCCCTGGCTGACCCTGGCGATGGTCGCCCTCGCCGCAGCCTACGTGGCCGTCCAGCACTCGCTCGCCCTCGGCGGCCGCGGCGTGCTCGTCCTGCTCGCCGCCGTCGCGCTCGCCGAGCCGCTGCTCCTGCTGGGCGCCGGGTCGGAGGATCCGCGCGCGCTGGCCGGGGCGCTCGCCGCCGTGCAGCTCGGGCTGGCCGCCGCGGCCATCGGCGCGGCGGCGTGGGCGGCGACCCGCCCGGCGCGCCGGGCCGCGCCGGCATGAGCGCCGCCGCGCAGGTCGAGCGCGGGCTGCGGCTGTGGCGGCTCTTCCGCAACGAGCGCGCGGACCCCGAGCCCTTCTACACGCTGCTCGCCGACGAGCTGGCCGCCGACCTCGACGCCCGCCACGGCCCGCTGGCCGGCCGTCGCCTGCTCGACCTCGGGTGCGGGCCGGGCTACTACACCGCCGCGCTGCGCCGCCTCGGCGCGGAGGTGATCCCGGTCGACAACTCGCCGGAGGAGCTCGGCCCGGCGCCGCCCGCCGGGGCGCTGCTGGGCGACGCCGGCGCGCTGCCCCTGCCCGACGGCCACGCCGACGGCGTGGTCTGCTCGAACCTGCTCGAGCACACGCCGAACACGCCGGAGGTGATCGCCGAGATCGAGCGCGTGCTCGCGCCGGGCGGCTGGGCGTACGTCTCCTGGACGAACTGGTACTCGCCCCACGGGGGCCACGCGATGAGCCCGTACCACCTGCTCGGCCCGAGCCGGGGCCCCCGCCTCTTCGAGCGCGTCAACGGCGGGCCGCCGGACAAGAACGCCTACGGCGACGGCCTGTGGCCCGTCCACATCGGTGCGACCCTGCGCGAGGTCCGCTCGCGGCCGGGGCTGCGGATCACCGGCGTGGAGCCGCGCTACTGGCCGCGGCTGGCGCCGATCATGCGCGTCCCCGGCCTCCGGGAGGTCGCCGCCTGGAACTGCGTCATCCGGCTCGAGCGCCTCGCCGGGGCGCCCGCCGCCGGCGGCCTCGAGCTCCTCCTCGACGGCCTGCGCCACGTCGCGGGCTGGCTGAGCGACGACCAGGCCGCGCGGCTGTGGAGCCGTGCGCGGGCGGTCCCGCCCGGGGGGCGGATCGTCGAGATCGGCTGCTACCACGGGCGCTCGACCGCGGTGCTCGCCTCGGCCGCCCCCGAGGCCGAGGTGGTGGCGATCGACCCCCACGCGGGCAACGACCGCGGGCCGCGCCAGTGGACGGGCAC